>QMVF01000012.1 GCA_003660965.1 Microcaldota archaeon | reverse complement strand
TCGCCCACAGACATGACGCGGGTGAGCGAAGGATCGCGAGAGCCGAATGCCTTCTCAGGCCTAAGCTCAAGCTGTTTGCTCTCGCCAACCTTCATGCCCATAAGCGCTTCCTCAATTCCCTTCAAAGTGGTCTGCTTTCCAAGAACCACCAGGTTGGGCCTGTAAATCATCTTCTCATTGTAAACCCCTTCCTTTTTTGCAACCTCTTCGCTCGTAGTTTCAACTACGGAATTATCGGAAGCTCGCCTTCCCGTGTAATCTATTAGTACCCAATCTCCTTCTTTCATCTGAACCACCCTCGTGGTGCGCCTTTCACCATCTTAATTTTATAACCCTTTTCCCCAAAAAGCATGCTATGATTCTAATGTCCAAAGACAGTTGGATGAAATTAATAGCAATACTTGTAGTTCTGGCCTTCTTGCTCGAAATATTTGCATTTGGAGGCGGGGGCTCGATGCCGATTGATGATGGAACTGGTAGAATTAATGATAGCGGGGAGGTAATAGTTGGAATTGCAGTGGTTGAGGGAAAGCTTACCAGCTATGGAAGGGAGCTGTTTGTTCTTGGGGATGAAGGGGAGATAGGGCCAATAATTGATGAGCTTGAAGCTGAAGGCCTTGTGCAGTATACAGCGCCTGGCTCTGGCGGAAGCGTGGTTCTGAACCTTGCCCGCCATGCGAACATTACGGAGCTTGCAGCTGAATTTGATGGGGTTAATGCTAGCACTGCTGCCCGAGCGCGCCTGCAGCTGCCAACTGAAATAAACTTCACAACTGCCGAGGGCTGGAAGAGTGCGGCATTTCAGGACAGTGCGTGGGTTGAAATTGCTCCTGTGGTTGAAATTGGGGAGAACTTGACAGTGCGCATAACTGCCAACATACTGGGAGAGGTGGTGGTTGAATATGCGGCTGAGCCTGTTTCCATTGAAATAAGCTTCTCTGCAAATGCAACCGTGGTTGAGCACCAGCCCGCGCATACGGCAGTAGTTCAAATTGGATGGGATGAGCGTGCATTTGATGATGGGGCTTTACAGGAGGCATTCCTTTCACTTTACCCAGATGGCAATTTCACCTTGTACCGAGATTCGCGAGTTCTGGTTGAGCTTGAGGGTGAATTTGAAAAGGAGTATGTTATTGGAAGGGAGGAAAGGGTGCTTCTTATAAACGAGAGCTTTACAAACAGCTCGCGCATAGAAGCTGATCTGCTTGCGGCAAACGCATCCGCCATTCAATTCCCAGACTCGGTGCTGGTTTTGGAATTCGAGCAGACTGAACAGGCAGACCTTTCATTCATTTCCGATTATGTAAACTACTCTTTGCTTGAAGACTACAGACCTACTTTGGTCGAACTGCGTTCAACTGTAGAGTACAACAACCAGACCGTTGAAGTCGAGGATGAGGAGCGCAGGCTCATGGTTCTAATGCCATATGAACCAGCGGGCTCTGAAGTTGAATTGCGGCTGGTTGGGGATTTGTTTGCAAATACTGTGATGAACCTGGCAGTTCAGGGTAATTAGCGCCTGAGTGCATACCTTCCGCAGTTTGGACAGAATTGCCCTCCCCTTACTGTTGTACCGCAGCCCCTGCATGGATAAAGGGCGTGGGTGCTAAGCATCTGGTGCTCTTTGGCCAGAGTTGACTGCTTGGGCCTTTTGTAAACCAGCACATTCAAGGGGAATGCATACTGCTCAAGAGCCTCCTGAAGATAATAGGATATCTTCTCTCCACCTGGAATGGGAGTCATGCGCGGAACCATGTGAAGCGCCTGAAGCATACCTATACCTGGAAACATGCCTGCAACCTGCGCCCTGCTCCAGCGCTGGAAGAAGCCAAGCTCGGACTTGCGCTGGTAGATGAGCTCTGTTATATTCATATTACGCTCCAGCTCATCAGCCAAGTGAGGGTAAGCTGTAACGTACTCATGCGGTTCGACCAAGTACTCATACTTGCCCATAAGATCAAGAATCAGGTTTGGATCCATGTATTTGTAGGGCGAGAAGAACGTGATGCCTGCAACTGGCTGTCCCTCGTTGATTCTGTAAAGAGGTAATTGTTCGTAAGTAGCATTCCATTTAGCCCACATCTGGCTCGCCCCTGTAAGCCCCTTCTCAACATACTCGCCAGTGTAAATTGCCTTGCCGCCCCATATGGACGGGTCTAATGAGAGCGGGGCAGTCAGGGATGCTATCTTGTTAAAGCCAGGCGTATGGGTAACCAAATGTGCCAGCTTGTCGCCCACTCCAGGTATTACAGTCAAGGCGCCTGTCAAGCCATAAACAGTGCCTACAGGCATGTGGTATGCAGAGTGTTTGCCTATGAAGCCAGACCTTCCATGCCTGTTCGCATCAGGCTCGAACGAGTCAAAATCATAGTAGGCCGGCGTTATAGGTATTTTCGCAATCCAAGAGGTTAGCGGTGTGGCTGAAAGCAAGGTGCCCAGCGTCTGCCAATGATCGCCAAGCGTCTCAACAGGCGCAGTTCCAATTATGCTCCTGTGGTATACAGGCGAGATTACACGCATTACGCTCGTATCAGCCTCCATCTCCTTGCCCAATTCCGTGCTTTGTATAATGCCCCTTTCATCAACCTTTACGAATGCATCATTTTCCATACTTGTCTGCTGCTCTCTGTATTTCAGATGAATGGAGCGGTAATCGTCAGCCATGACAGTTGCTTCATCAGGCTTTGTGTTCTGCTCATCAATCACTCTGAAGTAGCCCTTTTGAAGCATTTCGAATTCATCCTTTATCAACTGGTCCTGCTTGCCCAGCGCACGTTCCAGCTGCTTTACAGCAAGCTCATCACCCGCAGCCCTTGCCTGCTCAAGCGCATCATGAAGGCCCTGCCGGTGGGATTTGAGCTGCATCATAATATGATAGCCCTTGCTACCCCAAACATCCCCGTCAGTATCAACTGCCCTGTACTGCTTCGGGTCTCGGAAGTCCATGCGCTTCCAGTCCCAGAACTTGGTTGATTCGGGTGAAAAGGGTATTATGGATTTGAGAGCCTTGGTCCACTGCATACGCATATTATAATCCTGCACATCCCCATAGGCAGGCATTCCGCTTGAAAGCAGTGCATAAGGCCTCAGGCGCTCTGCAAAGTACTTACCAATCATCCAGCCAGGGTGAAGTGCAACTGAAAGCGGGGTGCCAAATGGCATTCTTGATCTTATGGCATGGAAGGGAGAGAAGGGAGTAGACATTCCGAAGTTGTAAATCAGATCAGTATAAACAGCGCCTCCCCAGCTCGAAGTAAGTGCCTTCTGCGTCTTGCCAACTGTAAGCGTGTCGTCGATCTCACGGAAGTGCCTTGCAAATTTAAAGAATGCTTCATGGTAGCGTGCCTCATTTGCAGAAGTCATCTTTGAATCCAGATCGTTGATCTGATTGTAAATCTCATTTAGCTTCTGCTTCTTTTTAACCAACTCAGTCTGAAGGCTTGCAGGTAGCCGGGGCTGCTTCTTGGCTTCTAATTTGATTTCATCGATTTCCTTGGTAAGCTCATGGGCATCCATCATAAGGTGGACTTTTCGCTCGGTAAGGTAGCTGTACTCACCTGCAAAGGCACCAGTAGCGGCCTGCGGACCAGCTATTCCAAGGCTCGGTATTGGCCCGTGCTCCATTGCACGAATGGTCTGCTTGTTGTACTTGAGCAAAGCCTTGGCTTCCATCTGGTTCTTGTGGAAATCATCAAGGGTTGAGAACATTAGCATGTCAAGGCGCTTTCCAACTGAGTTTAACCATCCTCCTGCGCGCTTCACCTTTACCTGCCCTGTAGTTGCATCAAAGTCAAGCTTTGCATTGATTACCTTGTCAGCCCCTCCCACCAGGAAGCTTACATTTCCCTGCGGGTCCTTCATTACAGCTGGATCATAGGGTATAAGACCCTCGTCAGGGCTTGAAATCCACACTCCTTTCACAAGCTGCTCAACGCTCACATCTCCTCCACTCTTCAAGCCCCTTCTGTGCATGGCTTCAAGAGCCATTGCATCGCGCTGAAGCCTCTTGTGCAGATCTCCAAAGTCAATCATCTCGCCCCCAATATACCTTACAGCCCTGTGCAGGCCTTCCACATTCGGAGCAAACTCTTCCCTTCCACGGGCTTCAATAAGCGCCTGCCTGAGCTCATCAACAAACGCATTCCTTCTCCTAAGAATGAACTTGTCTATGCACTTCTGCCTAACCATTTTCTCAATAGTTGCATAATCAAGACTCACCCCTGCCTGCTGCATAAACTGCTTCAGATCCTTAGTAATCCTCTTGGATGCAATTGAGTGTTCAAGTGCCATTGAGAGCTGGCTCAAGAATGCCTGCCTTTGATTAGCAGGCACTGCATTCAGTTTGTAGATGCCAAGCGCAATTGCCGCATCCCCGAGCACAGCCTGAGTTCCAGACTCCTTAACATTGAGCCGCATAGTTCTTATCATCTCATGGGTGCTCCACCTCTCAAGCTGAGCCTTTACAAGCTTGTCAAGCCCTTCTGGCCGTATATCATAAAGGTGGCCCACCTGTGCATGCTCTCCCCCCCCAAGCATTGCGTGAATGTCTGAAAGGTTTGTAAACGTACTTGTAGATTTGCTTGAATCCAACGTGATAGGGTTGTTCAAATCTATGTTGAACTTCTTGCCAGTGATATTTGAAAGGCGCGCAACTGTATCCTCAAGCATCATGAATTCTTCGCTGTTCTTGCCCAAACCACGGTTTGCAATTGCCTGCCGATCATCATTTATCTTATATAGTACAGCGTCGAATAGCCGCTTGAACTGTTGCTCAAAATTCCGCTTCTTAACTGAATTGGTAGGATCATTTATGTGCTCTTCATAAGCCCTTGTAACATCCTGCATCATCTGGTCAGCAGTAGCTTCATCAATTCCATGCTCCTTTGCAAACGTGCTGAGCTCCCAGATTTTATGCTTGAGCAGTGCATTGCGCGCAAGCTGGTTGAACTCGCCGTTTGAAAGGGGTGCTGAGAAGAGGCTTAACTGGCGGTTGACTATTTGGCCGGAAATAGGAGCGGTGTAATCATAAGTTACAGTAGTCAAATGTACTGCTTGATCACATAGTAGGTCTATTCGCTTCTTCAGAGTCAGCAGTTCACTATAGCTCTTCTTACCAGTTTGAGCTTCGGCATGAAGCGCATCGAGTCTGCTTCCCAAATATCGGAGCATATAAACTCTGGCTTCGGGTGAAGCTTGCACAATACGTCCGATTTCAGCTTCGATGCTTCTGCGCTCTGCCTCAGTCAAAGTTCCGGATTCCAATTTATCCAGTAAACGCCTAAGCCTGCTTCCTATTTTTTTTGCTCTTCTGGGATCAATTGGTCCAAACTGCCTTTTGAATTCTAAGATAGCCTTCACTCGGCTCAAGAGAGCGTCATCAGTTATTTTGCTTATATCATCTACATTCGCTACCAGATGGATAATTTCTTTATCGCTCATATTCCTGTAGCGAAGCAGTCTTTTGATCCTTTCAATAACCACATCCCGCTCATCCTCCATTCCCTTTTTCAAGTTGTTATATGAATCAGCGGTTCTGCCAGCCCTTGCCTTGCCACGCTTAAGACCAACCATGGTAGGAATTCCATCCTTTACCAGCTTTACAGTCAAGTCCCCAATCAGCTTTACCTTACCGATCGTGCCTGCTGCAAATGCGCCTATGAAGCCCTTGTCTGCCATACGGGGCGCAATGTTGAAAGTCCTGCCCCACTTCCCAAACCGGTTGCTCCCAGTCTTCTTGTCAAGCGCATCCCCTATCTTCCCTCCTATGTCAACTCCCTTAAGCCAGTTGTGCTGGCCAGTAGCAATAGCAGCTGCTGCCAATATTCTTCTCACATTCTCCTCAGTCCAGAGTGCATCATGCAAAGAGCGAAAGTTCGCATAATGCTCATTGCGCCTAAGACCCTTGAAAAGCCCCTTGCCGCGCTCGCCTACATGAATCATCTTGCGCAGAGCCTGGTTGTAGGCAAGCTGGCCTATCAGCTCAACTTCCGCATCCCCCATCTCACTCCTTGCCCGGTTCTTTGCAACATCTGCTGCTGCACGTGCATCAGCCTTTACAGTTGCAAGCGCCTGCGCACCAGTTATGCTGCATCTGCCAGTTCTTGGATCATAGGAGGCTGCCAGCAGCCTCAGAGCAGCCGCAATTTCATGATTGCTCGGCCTTTTCTTCATTCTCATCCTTCTGAGAATTGCATCCACTTCATGTGCAGGCACTCCTGCCTTCTTCAAATCCTTTGCTATCTTCCTTATTGCAACACCTGTAAGCGTCTGGCTCAGCCTAAGCTGCCTGTTCAAGGCCATCCTGTGCATCGCACCTCCAGTACCTATGGTAATCTTTCTCATGCTGTATGGCTTGGGTCTTGGAAGCCGCGGGGTGCTGATGTCAAACAGTGCAATTGGGCTTCTGCCAGCTGCATACATTGCACCTGCAAGCAGGCCAAATATTAAGAAAACTGGGAAGCAGGTAAAGGGCTGGGTTTCCATAAGCGTGGCTAGCGAGCCCAGTGGAATTGTGAAATGGCCGCATACTTCATGAGTACTCTTGCTAGACCTTTCAGTTGCAGCATGCGCCACGTCAGGGGTGTAGGATGCAATCACCACATCGCATGAAACATCGCCCAACCCTTCTGCAGCTGGGTCAATTGTGCAGCTTGCAACCCCGTGCTGGTTGGTTCCAGGAGCATCAGCAGTCATTACAGGCGAACAGGAAAGCGGAGTGTCAATAGCCGGGTCTACAATTCCGTTCCTATCATCATCCTTGTAGAATTCAATCTCCCTGTTTGGAAGAGGCGCGAAGGACTGATCAGTATCTGCTTCAAATTCCTCTGCATTGAAATAGCCATCCCCGTTTCTCCACTGATTATCAATTACAGCTGCGCTTGTAAAGTACTTCACATCCATTGTATAAAGTAGCGCATCCAGAGTAAGCATTCCAGAATCATCTTCATGGCTGCGTATAGTTATGAAGGTGTAGTCGCAGCCGGGGCAGGGGTCTGGATTGGTTACTGCATTTGAGAGCGCTGGAAATAGGAGAAGGGAAGCAAATAGTGCAAAAACTATAGGGGAGAGCCTCACAGTAAATATAGGGAAATTCGTGTTAATATTTATTTCTATATGCATAAGTGAGCTTATGATGAATGTGGCTTCAAAGAAGGAGAAGAAGAAAAAGCCTGAGCGCAAGCCCGATGGGATTGCACCCAAGGAGGTGAAGGAGGAGAAGGCGAAGCCCGCCGAGCCGTTTGCGCCCGTTCAAAAGGTTGAGGAGAAGAAGCAGGCGGTTTCATGCGTGTTCAGGCAGAAGAGCAAGAAGCCTTTTGGCGATGAGCTTATGCGCGAGGTAAGGAGCATTGAGCAGAAGGCAAGGGAGAGGTATGAGAAGTCGGTTGAGAGGGAAAAGCAGGCTTTGAAGAAGGGCAGGAAGAAGGAAAAGCGAGTTAAGCGGGTGAAGAAAGAGGGGAAGGATGAGGAAAAAGAATAGCTTTAAATACCTTGCCGATTAACAAGATATGGGGCTCCTGCGTGGGTGGAGCCACAATATATTGATTAAATAGTGGGAGATGAGCTTATGAAATCACAGTATGTTGTGGGCGGAACCGAGGGAAAAGGCAGAGAGGTTGAATCGTGCTATTTGAAGCGCCTGTTTACAAAGAAGGGAAGAACCCCTTATGATGAGCTTAAGTGGGAGAAGAGGGATGCGGTAATTACAAATGCAAAAGGTGAAAGCGTATTTGAGCAGAAGAACGTTGAGGTTCCGCAAACGTGGTCGCAGCAGGCTACGAACATAGTGGTTTCAAAGTACTTCAGGGGCGCGTTGGATACAAAGGAGCGCGAAACCAGTATAAGGCAGCTGATTGAAAGGGTTGCAACCACCATTACGGAATGGGGAAGGAAGGGGAATTACTTTGAGAATGAGGAGGAGGCTGAGGCTTTTGAAGCTGAGCTCACCTATTTACTGCTGAACCAGTACGCAGCATTCAACAGCCCAGTATGGTTCAACGTGGGAGTTGAGGAGCACCCGCAGTGCTCAGCGTGCCAGCCATATTATGCAAGGGTAAATACAGTGGATGGCCTTATACCCATTGGGGAGATCGTAGAGAAGAACCTTGTTGGATTGCCCGTTTATGATGCCAACGGATTGACCCAAATAGTTGCAGTGAAGAACAATGGGAGGAAGCAGGTGTACAGGATTCGATTGAACGATGGATTTTACGTGGATGCGACGGCGGACCATGTGGTCTGCGCCCATGATGAGCGCAGAACGTTTTCGCTAGAATGGAAGCCTGTAAGCGAGCTTAAGCCAGGAATGAAGATGCGGGTATATCCGCACGTAAAAACAGTTACAAGGCAGGCTACGGAAAGAGAGGTGGCCGAGGCTGCATTGGCGGGCTGGCTTCAAACCGATGGATTTGTAGGCAAATATGAGCAAGGAACGAACCGGTCTCTTACTATCGAATTCATTACTGCAAATGATGAAGAGCACGAGTGGGTTTCCTCAAATCTCCGCATAGTTTTTCCAACCCATCATGCAAAGGTCAGAGAAGTGGAAGCTAAGGATAAGAGTCTGAAGGTAAGGCGAATAAGGCTGTACGGGGAGGAACTGAGGCCCTTCGTGGAAAAATATGATCTTCTCAAGAGAGGCAGGGGGGTGAGAGTCCCTGAGAGCATATGGACTGCGCCAAATGATGCAGTAGCTGCGTATTTGAAAAGCATTTTCCAGGCAGAAGGCTACGCATCAACACATGGAAGGAGCGCACACATAGCATTTGCAATGATCTCAAAGGAGTTTGTGGAGGATGTACAAGTCCTGATGACTCGTTTGGGGCTGTATTCAAGGATAAGAAGGAAGATCGAGCTCAGAGAAGACAGGCATGACACGTTTGAATTGGATGTATCCATTCGCTCAGAGAGGGAGAAATTTTTGAATGAGGTTGGGTTTGTATCAAGCGGAAAGAGCACTGCTTTGATGCAGTCAATAACAGTAACTGGGAAGGAATGCCCGGAGATCAGGTTTTCTGAAATCCTATCAATAGAACCTTTGGGCGAAATGCAGGTTTACGATATTCAGACCCAAAGCGGAAATTACCTATCGAATTCAGTGCTCGTGCACAACTGCTTCATAAATTCAGTAAAGGACAGCATGAAGAGCATATTGGAACTGGCTGTAACTGAGGGAATGCTTTTCAAGTTCGGCTCAGGCGCAGGCACCAACCTCTCAAGCCTTCGCTCGAGCATGGAGCAGGTTAAGGGAGGGGGAAGGGCCAGCGGGCCTGTTTCATTCATGAAGGGCTACGATGCTTTTGCAGGTGTAATCAAGTCAGGCGGGAAGACTAGAAGGGCTGCCAAGATGCAGATATTGAATGTTGACCACCCCGACATAGAGGAATTTGTGAACTGCAAGTGGAAGGAGGAGAAGAAGGCTTGGGCACTGATAGAGGCGGGCTATGACGGCTCGTTTGGAGGCGAAGCCTATGATTCAGTGTTCTTCCAGAATGCCAATTTGAGCGTGCGCGTTACTGATGAATTCATGCATGCTGTTGAGAAGGACAGGGAGTTCAGCACGCGCTACGTGACTACAGGCGAGGTTGCAAAAACCTACAAGGCAAGGGAGCTGATGGACATGATTGCAGAGGCTGCCTGGCTCTGCGGCGACCCGGGAATGCAGTTTGACACGACAGTAAACAAGTGGAACCCGGTTCTGAACTCGGGCAGAATCACATCGAGCAATCCGTGCAGCGAGTATATGTTCCTCGACAATTCCGCATGCAACCTGGCTTCCCTTAACCTGCTCAAGTTTGCAGATGAGAAGGGAAAGGTAGATGTGGAGAAGTTCAAGCATGCTGTTGAAATCCTGATAACTGCTATGGAAATCATCGTGGGCTTTGCGGGCTATCCCACTGAAGCCATAAGGCAGAACAGCCTTGATTACAGGCCGCTTGGAATTGGCTATGCCAATTTGGGCGCGCTGCTCATGTTGCGCGGACTGCCCTATGACAGCGATGAGGGAAGGGAGCATGCAGCTGCAATTACTGCATTGCTCACAGCCCAGGGCTACATAACATCTGCATTAATAGCGAAGAGGCTCGGGCCTTTCAAGCATTATAAGAAAAACGAGGAGCCGTTTTTGAGGGTTATAGGTTTGCACAAGGAGCATGCTTACAAGCTGGATGAAAAAAACGTACCGGCTGAACTGCTCAGGGCTGCAAGAGGTGCGTGGGAAACCGCGCTGGAAGTTGGAAAGGAGAACGGATTCAGGAATGCGCAGATTTCGGTAATTGCACCAACGGGCACGATTGGATTTATGATGGACTGCGATACTACTGGAATCGAGCCGGACATTGCGCTGGTTAAGTACAAGTGGATGGTGGGCGGGGGCATGATGAAGATGGTAAACAACACCGTGCCCGGAGCGCTTAAAAATTTGGGCTATTCAGAGGAGGAGAGGAAGTCTATTCTGGCATACATGGAAGAGCATGATACCATAGAGGGGGCGCCCGAATTGAAGGAGGAGCACCTGCCTGTATTCGACTGCGCATTCAAGCCTGCAAAGGGGAAGAGGAGCATACACTACATGGGTCATGTGAGAATGATGGCCGCTGTACAGCCCTTCATCTCAGGCGCTATTTCAAAAACAGTGAACATGCCAAATGAGGCAACGGTTAAGGATGTGGCAAATGTTTACATGACTGCATGGAGGCTTGGCTTGAAGGCAATTGCAATTTACAGGGATGGCTCGAAGCGCACTCAGGCACTTACAACTTCAAGGGAGAAGAAAGAAGTGAAAGCCAAGGAGGAGAGGGTGGTTTACAGGCCTGTGCGCAGGCGCCTGCCTGATGAGAGGAAGGCAATCACCCACAAGTTCAGCATAGCGGGCCATGAGGGCTATCTTACAGTGGGGCTTTACGAGGATGGTTCGCCCGGCGAGATATTCATAGTAATGGCAAAGCAGGGAAGCACCATTTCGGGAATGATGGATGCGTTTGCAACCTCGGTTTCAATGGCCCTGCAGTATGGGGTGCCTTTGAAGGATTTGGTCAGAAAGTTTGCGCACATGAGATTCGAGCCTGCTGGAATGACCAATAACAAGCAGATAAGAATTGCCAAGTCCATAGTGGACTACATATTCAGATGGCTTGCTGTAAAGTTCCTGCCTCCTGATGAGCTGGCTTCGGTTGGAGTGAATGCAATTGAGGAGAAGGAGGAAGAGAAGGTTGAAGTC
>QMVF01000011.1 GCA_003660965.1 Microcaldota archaeon | reverse complement strand
ATGCGCCGGCTGCGCTGGTAATTGATGAGATGCGCACCTTCAGGGCAGTTGAGGCAAGCGTGAAAACCGTTATGCGCGCGCCCCTGCTCTTCCTTCTCTGGATCGTGGTTGCGGTAGTTCTTCTTTCGCTTTCCGAACTGGTTGCATTGGCACTCTTCCACCACTCAACAGCGCAGATGCTTGTGCTGGTTCTGAATTCAATATTCTTCCTCCCCTTCCTGCTAGTTCTGCAGGCGCAAATCTACATGACCAAGTACCCGCTTGCACGGTGAGCGCACTCATGGGCGATTGAATGAAGTATCCCACCGTTGAAGAAATCGAGGAATATAATGTTCTCGTGCTCGGCATCATAAGAGTGAAAAAGGCGGACAGACCGCAGGTGCTGAGCCGCCAGAAAATAATGAAGGCCATAGAGGTCTGCGAAAGCGTCGAAGGCGACATATATCAAAAGGCAGCTGTGCTTCTCCAACACTTGGTTCGAGCGCACGCATTTGCAAGCGGCAACCGCAGGACTGCGTTCGTGGCTGCCAAGGCATTTGTACTCGACAACGGAGGAAGCTTTAATATCCCAGATGATCCATCATATGCAGCTGTAATGCTCGGAATTCGCGAAGGGAGATATAACGAGAAAGAGATAGCGGAGTGGATAAAGAATGGCAAAATCAGGAAAAGCAGTAGATAGGCTCAAGATGATGTCCGAGTCACTTAGGCACTTCAATGCGCTCATTGATGGCCATCGCAAACTTCTTGCGGCAATAGGCGAGCTCTAATTTAGGTTCCAGACACAGACTTACAAGCCAAGTACCTGCTTGCGCGCTAGTAGAATTAGCTCGCATCCCAGCTGGTAACGTTGAGCTCCCTTTCAGTGGTTCCGAGCTTTGCGCCTGTGAAATTGCCGTAGAGCCATGCAAATGCGCTGTCCCCTATAGCAACGCTGTTGTTCACTTCAAATGCAGAAGTGGTTATGTTCACTGTATAGTCGCAGGTTGAGGTATCAGCTGTTTGATTTATTACAAGTGCGAGTGTAGCGGGAAGGGTTTCATTCAGCTGTACAGTCCAGTTAAGAGCCACGCTGCCAGCATTTGTAAAGTTCAGGAATGCAAAAGTGGCGGTTTGACCTTGCGGTGCGGTGCAGTTCTGGTTTGCCAGACCTGAATCAAGCGAGGTTACGTTGGTTTTTATATATACCTGGTCGCAGGCGCAACTGTGCGCAAGAGAGCATGCTGAACTAGGGTCCTCGGTTGAGTTGCCCTGCCCCCCAACGCAGCCGGTTGGAGGATAGTTCAGGGTGAAGGAAAGGTCTGCGGCTGCTGAAGGAAGATAGACAAGGATTGAACCGCTCTGGTTTACAGTAGCATTAGTCCAATTGGCAAGATAGCCGTCCTTGCTCGCATTGAATGTATGGTTGTTCATTGAGAAGAACGATGCACCGCCTCCCGTAAGCACGCCCTGCTCGAGTATGGTCCAGTTCGAATAGCCGCTTCCAATTGCGCCATCTGTAAGGTTGCTGAAGAGTAGGCTGTCTGTATTATTACTTATGTTGAAGTACGCGCCGTCTATGCCCGCGCCGGCATAATCAAGCACGCGTATGCGCGAGTACCATTTTATGCGTACATATGAGTCGGGCTCGGACACGGTCATCTTGTGAATGTCAACTGTTGAGTTCAGGAAGGTGTTGTTTATACATGCATCGATAGCTTCAACGGCTAAATCTGCCTGGAAAGTGGAGTTTACGAAGTAGTTGTTGCTTGATGCTCCTTCAAAATGCACACCAGTTACAGCACTAAATACGGAGGAGTTTATGAACATGTTGTTTGTTGATGCGCTTGCAAAGTAGTAGCCAGCACTATGGTTGCGTACTGTAAAATTGCGGAACTGGTTTCTCAGAGACTGATCAAAGTAGATTCCATTGGCATTTGAATTGTGAAGTACGGAAACATTGGAGAAGGTCGTATCATTGGCCAAGGTAAGGTATATGCTATTGCGCGTCACCAACCCATTGCGCGCTATGGTGAAGTTCTCAAAATAGTTATTGTTGGAAATTGCCAGGTAAATTCCAGACTCACTGGTGTTCATCACGCTCAGATTCTGAAATAGGTTGGAGTTGCTTTGGTATACATAAATACCCCGTCCAATAAATACTCCAAGAGGGTTGGAGGTCGTGCCGTTTGTAATTGATACATTATGAGTGTAGGTTGCATTCGAACTTGATAGGAAAAGGCCATAGACATCAAAAGTATCAATTGTTGAATTCTCAAATCTGGTTGAATTTGACTGAAAGAGGTAAACCCCTACTTCAGAAAGGGGCACGGAAAGGTTTGATATTGTAGTGTGATTGCATGCCTCCACCTGAATTCCGTTCATAACTCCTGCAAATCGGTTGGTCTGAACCGAATTGTTGTAGATGAATGAGTGGTTTGAATGGTGCAGATAGATCTGCCTGTTCTGGCTTGTTGCAATAAACATTGGCGAGGCAAAGGTTGAGTTGAATATATTGGCCCAGTTTGAGCCGTTTAACAAAATGCCGCTCTGCTGAACATCCACTCCGCGGTTGCCCCATAGACTTGGGGAGAGGCTTGCATTAACTGAGAAGCCCACATTGCCATTAGTTGCAGTATTGTTTAGCAGAACCGCGTTGTCCGAGCCGTTGGTGAAGTGTATTGCGCGGTCGAAGTTATCAAATGAGCAGTCGCGTATCACCACATTGTCAAACTGCGGGTTGAAAATACCGTAGCCGCTCCCATCCCCCGTAAGCGTACTTCCTGTGCAGTTTATGTAAATGTCATCCGCACCCACTGAAAGGCAGGTGCCGCTTCCACTCAAATCATGCGAGAAGTTCACGCTTCGGTTAATCACATCCCCGCAGGCAACTTTCGTGTAGTTGATTGAGTAGCGTATGTAATCGATTGTAAGGTTCGATTGCAAGCTGTCGGGTCTGGGAGTTGAATTCAATCTAATTCTTATGGAGCGGTTCGTATCAGTGCCTACAGGCGCGCGGAAGTCGCTGTTGACCTCGTCCGGTGTGCCTGTAACCACATTGCAGCTCGCATCAGCACAAACCGCACAGGAGAGTGAGTATGGCAAGCCCGGCGGGACAAGACCCCCGCCAGCCCCGGTGTACGTGCAGTTTTGCCAAGTACCGCCAGTCCAGTTGTAAATCTGCAGGCTGACAGTCATGGCGACTGGTGAGATGAGAGTTACGGTTGCATTTATGCGATTTATGTAATCATTATCAAGTATGTTGTCAGTTCGCGTTGAATTGTGCCACACGTCCAGCTGATAATTATAGCTGCTTGACTCGTTGGTTATGTAGATTTCATCAAAAGTGGAGCTTATGTACCTGGCACGGGGGGCGCCGCCTACAGTAGTAGTATCAGCCCTTATGACCAAACGGACCTCATCGATTCTGTAATCCGTGCAACCTGCCCCGAATGCACTGGCATTTTGAACATAGTCCAGTATGCTCTTGGAAGGCTCAGCATCCCAAGTTGTGGACAGGCCTGTGTTTGACTGCACCTCCAGAAATTTGTAATTAGTGGCATCGTTGTTCAGGCTGGCAAGGCTTCCTTTCTGAAGCTGGCACAGGTAAAGCCGTCTGCCCTCAGTGCCGCAGAACATGCCCTTGAGCTCAATGCAGGCTGCAAGGTGGTCAAAATCCCCAGTACCACCAGAACCGCTAACGCCATTGTACCTGATGGCAAAGCTGATGTTAGAATTGTTGGCTGCCGTAACTCCTTTCAGAGTTACGCTCCAGTTAGAATAGGTGCTCAGAAGCACGTTATCGTTATTCTTATCATAACCTAAGGTCAGGTTGCCGCCGCCCGTACCATCAGCAGTATTCGTATCCCAGCTTAGGTAGGCAAATGAAGGTAATGCGTTACCCACACCATCAGCAAGCTGATCTCGGGCTGCTGCAGCACTCCAGTTCTCCACCCCGCCATTGAAGCGCGAGTACATGTAATACATTACTGTGGTTGAAGCGCTGCCTATAGTAGTTTCATTCACCACGAGGCCAGTCTTATCTGCACTGAACGTGTCGCCTATCGAGCCCTCAGTATAGTTGCCCAGCATTATGCTGTAGTCAGTTGCATTGTACTTTGAATCATAAGTTACCATAGTGGCTGCATGTGTAAGCACACATAATGAGAATAGTATGAGCAAAATCAATACTAGTCGAAACCCTGCAGGAGCGTTTGAAATCATGTTGCTCCTGTTTTTATCCCGCACGTAGTTTAAAAGTTTTCTCGGGAAGAGTTGAGAGTATGGAAAAATCAATGGCAGGCGCTGCGCTTGTTTTGGTATTGGTTGCCCTGATTCTTCTGTTCATGAGTCTGGAGCCTGATGAGGTTAAGCTGCCTGAAGTTCAGGAGGAAGAAGAGGCGGGTGATGAGATGGAGGCCTGGGTTTCGCCAATAGAGCCAAGGGATGCTGAAATTGAAGAGCAGGTTGAGCGAATTTTGCAAAGTATGAAATGGGGTGATGAGCGCGCAACGCCTTTGCCTGCTGAGCTCTTTGCCCAGTTGCCGGAATTCCCGCCTGACCTCTACCGCGTTGCATTGCTCTACAGGTATGACCATATTACATATGAGGAGCTTGTCAGCTTGCCTGAAGAATACTGGAAGCAGCCTGAGTGGTATGCAAGCTTTGATCAGGTTGGAATTGAAATGATGAAGGATGCACAGCTTGGGAGTGCGGGCCTTTACGGCTATGGTGTGTACAAGGCAGACGAATATAGAACTGCCTATGCAGGCGATGAGCTGAAGGACGTGTTCTTCTTCCATACGAGCTGGCGCGTGAAGAGCTACCAAGGAATGATGCTGGTTGCAAATTACAACCAGAGCGCGCTTGAGGTGAGCATCGAGCCCTCTATCTTCCTGCTAGGGCCCACTCACCCCGAGTTCCATGCCAATTGGACTGAAAAGATCGTGGTGAATGTAAGGGTTAAGCCAGATGCGGCTCCTGGCGAGTATGTGATTGGAATTGAAGCAGAGCAGCCGCCTGAGGAATATGAGGAGATGTGGAAGGACCCGCACACGTATGTTGAGCCCACATTCAAGATGGGAATGGGCAGGCCGCTGCATCAGTTGCATATTACAATAGGTGATGAGGTATAGGAAGGTTTAAAAAGAACTAAAGCAAAGGGAATGATGGTGACTAGTAGAAGCGGGGTGCGTATATGAGGATTTTTGGTAAACATATGGTTGCAATTTTGTTGGTGCTTATGCTTGCAAGCATGGTTTATGCTCAATCAATAGCAAGCCATGTCATCTTCGTAGTTCCGTCTTATGTCTCATTCAGGATGACTGTTATGGGCACGCCGCTGGGAGTTAACAGCACAGGAGGGCAGAATGCATCACTAGCAACCAGCGCCATCATGTTCAATGCAACGCTTATGAACATCTCGCTTACAGGAAACAATGTGGGCAAGGTGTTTGATGACCACCTGAATGCCTCTAGAAACCCAGCAGGCACTGGCGGAGTTGCACCCCCTGTGCAGGGGATAACTGCTGATACTGGCAACATATTGAACTACACGAATACAGGCAATGTGAATGTAACGATTACAATGGTGCTTGGGGATAATTTGCCTGCATGGGCTGAATTCAACCACACCATAAGAATGTATGCCAGTAATGTGAGTGGAGTGACCGACTTCTCCACAATAACATGCACAAATCCAGCAGACGCTCCGAATGGGTTGGACTCTGCCGTTGACTGTGTTTACATAAACGGCACCAATGTAGCCTATGTGAGCAGGAACTTGAGCGTAGGGACTACAGAGAACATCTGGCTCTGGGCTGACTTCGTGAATCTTTCGTTCGGAAGCTGGACCAGAAATGTCACGAGCTTCGGAAGCAGTACTTAGGCCTGAAGCACTCTTAAGTGTTTTTATTCTTTCCTTTTTCATATAGTCCTAGTGGGAGCGTGAGATGGTGAAAAACCACTGCGAATTGATAGCTGCTTCTTTAGTCCTACTATTGCTGATGGCAGGCTGCCCGCAGCAGCCGCCTGTAGATGTGGACGTGAATCAAACTCTACCACAAGAGGAAGGGCCTGCTGGGCCTGGAATTACCGAAAGGCCTGACTATTTGAATGAAACTGTATTTGAGCAGCTTCCGCCTTTCCCGCGCGACCTTTACAAGCTCAGGAACCAGATTAAATATGGTGAGTTCTGGGATATGGCTGCAATTGAGCCTGAATATTACAAGCAGCCTGAATTCTACCCGAATTTTGAGAGCGTTGGAATTCCGCTTATTCAAACTCCAAGCGGCACATCGTATGCAGGCTTTGGAGCATACCCTGCGGATGTGCAGGTAATCACTTTCCCGGGTGATACTATAGAGCTTGCAACCTTCTTTACTGCAGCGTGGGGTGTGCAGGCATGGCAGGGCATTGGGCTTACTAGCAGCGTTGCGGATGCAAATGGCGAGGAAGTTGACTACATTTCAGTAGATGTTGAGCCTGATGCCATTTTACTAGGTCCGAATTACCCTGTATTCACTTATGAATGGGCTCAGAAGGTGAGCGTGGTTCTCAATGTGGAAGATGATGCGCCGCAGGGAGTTTATACTGTTGGTGTTACTAATGCACCGGTGCCCTCTGACAAATCTGAGGAATGGGAGGATGAATATGGTGGGCTGTACAGCGAGGGTGGAATGTTCCAGACTGGATTGGATAGACCTTACTTCAAAGTGGTTGTTACAGTAACCTAAAAGTTATAATAGGCACGATGCAGCAAATAATATGCATGAACAACGCGACCAGAGCAGTAATCTGTCTTATTCTTCTTCTGACAACTATTTCAATTGCTCAGGTTGTGGGCAGTGTTTTATTCGTATCTGCCCAGGTTGCATCACAAATCGTGCTTAATGATCTTTCAATTACAGAGGACGAGGTTCAGCAGGGCGAAACCGTGTCATTCTCAGTAACTTTTGAGAATATTGGAAATGCGCAGACCACTGCAACTGCAAGAGTATACATTTTCAACTCGAGTAATACGTTGATAGATACTATAAATTACACCCCTACTTCAATTGCACCAAACCAGCAGAAGGTTCAAATTAAGAGCTGGAACAGCAATGGCTGGCCTGCTGGTGACTATGTTGCAAAGGCAAACGTAACCTTCACGCCCTACAATGCATCCACCAATGTATCAAATGAGTTGAGCCTTAATTTCGAAATCATAATACCAAAGGGAGGGGGAGCCTCGGGCCCGCCGCTTGAGCCGGGCAAGCAGGAGCTTGGCGAAAAGCCCGTAGTACTCCCGCCTGAAATCACGCCCATAATTGGAGGGCCTGTTGATTTTGTAAAATTCCCGGTTCTTAAGGAAGTTGTACCTGGCCAGTCTGCAATACAGGGAGTTCAATTTACAAACAGGCGCGATACTGAGCAGGTGGTTGAAATAGAGGTGCAGGGAATTGCTCAGGACTGGATTGCGGTTAGCAATGATAAGACCACAGTAATGCCGGGTGAGACCAGAAACATGGATGTTGCGATTTCAATTCCGCAGGATGCACAAGTAGGCGATTATTTGGTGCGGGTGGATGCAAAGGATGAGGGCGGCAAGAGCTCTGACTTCATGGTGGTGAGAGTGAAGAATGCAGGGGGCGAGAGGCCTGCTCCAGTTGTTCTGAGAACAGTTGAGGTAGATAGGGTTAATAGGAAGACTACAGTAAACGTGGCAATAAGAAACAGTGCCCAGAAGAAGATTGAGAGGCTGATGTTTGAAGATACAGTGCCTCAGGAGCTTGAGGGCGAACAGGTTGCATTCATGGACAAGCCTGGAGAAATCAAGCAGATAGAGGGGAGGAAGGCGCTGCTGTGGGAGGTGCCTGAGCTGCTTTCAAACGAGGAGCTTAAGCTCAGCTATACCATTGATGGGGTTCTCAGCGAGTACTCGCCCTATGTGAACTGGTATGCATACAGCATAGAAATAGCAAAGAGGGTGGATCTTTCTGAATTGGTTTTGATAACTGACCTCAGCGCAGCTGCAATCAAGCCTGGTGAAAAGGGGCAGGTGAGCGCAAGCATGCTTTATGTTGGCGAGGAGCCACTGGAGGTTTCCATGACTCTGGAGGCCCCTGCTGGCTTCATAGTTGAGCCCAACTATCTGTTGGTTACTCTCCAGCCCCGCAGCGCATTCACCGCGCGCTTTGATTTGACAGTGCCTGAAGATGCTCTTGAGTCCCAGCTGGTAAGGCTTTTGGTATTTACGGATGATGGGCAGGTGAGCGCGCGCCTTCCCATAGTGGTCCTGCAGCCTGCCGAAGCCCCGCCGCCCTCAGCTGCTCTCATCTCGCTAAAGCCCGCAGATGTTACAATGCTCGGCCTTCTGATAATTGCGCTTGTGGTGGGTTATCTGCTTTACAATAGAAGAAGAGATGGTGGGGGAGCCAGCTTCAACGAGGAAAGGCTTGAGTATGCAAGGAGCCTGAAGAAGCTTATGAAGGCGGATTAAGTTTATAATTTATGCAGGCTATTGATGAGTATCATTCCCTGCAGGTAACGTCATGGCAGAAAAGCGAATTATAAGCATCCTTTCTGGCAAAGGCGGAGTGGGCAAGACCACGCTTTCAGTAAACCTTGGAGCCATAGCTGCATCAAATGGCAAGGAAATGGTGCTGGTGGACGGGGACCTGGGAAACCCGAGCGTGGGCCTTCACCTTGGCCTGTGGGGCTATACAGCTGGTCTGCAGAGCGTGCTGGCTGCCAAGTGTGGCTTGGAGCAGGTCACCATAGTTCATCCGGCTACAGGCATGCGGGTTGTGCCTTCTACGCTTGAATACAGCAGTAATGTGAAGATGTCCAAGCTCAAAGATGTTTTGAAAGCCGCAACCTACCGCTCTTTCATAATAGACTCGCCGCCCGGGATTGCATCCGGAGTTGAGGAAATACTTTCAAGCTGCAATGAGACAATAGTTGTGGTCACGCCCGACATACCGAGCGTTATGAGCGCTGTTAAAATCATAGAGATTGCCAGGAAGAAGGGCGTGAAGGTTGATGGGCTTGTCCTGAACAGGGTGCAGAACAAAAGGTACGAGATGCATGAAAAGGAAATTGAGAGCACGTGCAATGTGCCCATACTTGTGAGCATCAAGGAGGACAGGGCGGTTCCTGAGAGCATTTCCGCAAAGATGCCAGCTGTGCTTTATGCCCCAAAATCAAAGGCAAGCAGAAGCTTCCAGCAGCTTGCAACAGAGCTTGGCTTTTCGGGCAAGGCTGCGGGCGTTAAGGGGAGGGGTGGAATGATGGCCCGCTTCTTTGCATGGCTATCGCGGCTTTTCGGCGGGGAGTGAGGTGAGAGTTATGGAGGACTGCATATTCTGCAAGATTGCAAAGGGCGAGATGAATGCTGCAAGAATTTACGAGGATGAGCACTGCATTGCATTCCTTGATATAAACCCGGTTAACAAGGGCCATGCGCTGGTTATACCGAAAAAGCACTATGAGGCTGTGCTCGACATGCCCGAGGAGGAGGGTGTTGCGCTTGCCAAAGCATCTGTGAAAGTGGGCAAGGCAGTTAAGAGAGCAACTGGCGCGGATGGTATTAACCTCGTGCACAATATTGGAAAGGCTGCAGGCCAGCTGGTGTTCCATGCTCATGTGCACCTCATACCGCGCTTCACTATGGACAATATGCACTTTGACTGGAGCAGGAAGAAGTATGAGAGCAAAGATGAGCAGGAGGAGTACAGGAAGAAGCTCGAAGAGTCGCTTTAAAGCATATTTTTAAGTATTGAAGTCAGTATTTAGTGGAGATGTTGTGCCAGCCTTCGATGGCTGGAGGTATCGGAACCCGCTGGAGGTTCTGATAAGGGAAGGTATCGGAAACCGTAGGTCTCTGATAAGGAGGCCTTAAAGGAACTTGGTTCTGCTAGGAGATAGCAAGAACCGTAGCAAGTTAAAAGAAGGATAATAAGGAACCTTGGTTCCTTATGCGGCTGTAGTCTAGCCTGGTTAGGACTCGAGATTGCCAAGAACCCTTTTCTTTCAAAAAGAAAAGCGTTCGCGGAAAAGAAATGCGGAAAAACGCAAATATCTCGTAGCCCGGGTTCAAACCCTTCTTTCTTTGGAAAAGAAAGAAGCGTTTATGGAAGAAAGAAACGCTAAGGTGAAAATCCCGGCGGCCGCACTAAATGTATGAAATAATCTACCTAATGGCTGCTTCTGCTCTGTTTGGCTACTTTAGGAAAGTTGCAGACTTGCTTGATGAGCATGGTCTGAAGTGGTTCAACGGAGCTGAAATGGCTACAGGAATAGCAGTTGGAATTCTTGGAGCGTATCTGGTGAGCTACGAGCCTGTGCTTGCAAACGTAATTCTGGCAATGATAGCTGCTTTGATTGTAAGGGGCAAGGTGGACTACATAAACCATCTGCTTGCATCAATAATCATACTCCTCTCCTTCCCGCTCTTCGCACCATTTGACTACTCCATATTCATCTCCTTCTTTATGGTTTTTGCAGTCTTCGGTGCATTCAAAGACCAGTATGATGTGAGGCTTTATAGAACCGGTTGGAGGTTCCTGCTCAGCGAGGTTATGCTCCACTACCCTGCAATAACTGCAGCCTATGGCCTGCTTACCAGCATCTGGACGCCTTTCATAGCATTCACGCTTTACACAATAGGCTATGATCTTACCAAGCTCTATTATTTGAAAAAAGGGATTGGCTAATTGATTCTGAATTTCAAAAATGCGGCTATTCCGCCAAAGCCCGCCAGCTGCCTGCCTGAATACTCCTGCGAGTTGAAGACATCTGCATGCTGCCCACTCACTTCCTCAAATAAATTAACAAGCTCCTCAACCTCTTTCTCCTGCCTCAGAAGTTCGTCATTTACAAGCAGTTTTGAAACCGCACCCAGCTCAAGGGCCTGCTTCACGGCCTTTCTTCCGTATGCAACCAGCCCCTCCTGCTTGGAGGCTGCTGAAATGAATGCATCCATAAGGCTCATCTCGCGTGCAGCCCGCTCCTCACTGGCTATTTTTGAAATTATGCCCTGCCTGAGCAGCTCGTGCACCCCTGTAATTTCAGGGTTGCTGCAGCTTTCAAATGAAAGACGCTTGAGCAGCTCTGGCTCCTGAGCCTTTACGAATTTTTTGAAATTGTCCTTGTCAAATCCAGGGCCCGCTATTATGATGCGGTGCTTGTACTTTGAAATTTTGTTCATTATCTGCTCATAATACTTTTTCACCGCCTGCTCAAATGCCTTTGGCTTGTCCCTCTTACTCGCCTTGCTCTCAATCTCGCAAACCTTGCGCACTCCAAAGCCCTTTACCAATGCAACTGTGGCCTTCTCGTCATCCATAGCTACAATGGCAAGCTTGGGCCTTCTGCTTTCAGCCTGAGCCTGCCTCAGCCTTTCCAGCTGGTAATTCTTCCACTGCTTGGTTATGAACAGCTGCTCGCCCGGCATGATTTCAATTGTGTGGTAGCTTCCAATCTGAACATACTCTTCTGGAAATCCGTCCTTGATCTTGCCCGTAACCCTGAGCTTTCCCGTGCCT
>QMVF01000010.1 GCA_003660965.1 Microcaldota archaeon | reverse complement strand
ATGCATTGATAATGACCGTGCTTTCCCAGAATACAAGTGATGTGAACAGCCACCGTGCATTTTCAAATCTCAGAAAGGAATTCCGCTCTTGGAATTCAGTTGCCAATGCACCGAAGGCAAAAATAGCAAGTGCGATCCGCATCGGGGGGTTGGCAAACGTAAAGGCAAAGAGAATAAGAGACCTGCTGAGGCAAATACTGAAAATAAGAGGCAACCTCAACCTTGCCTTCTTGGCTTCAATGAATTTGAGGGAAGCCGAAGCCTGGCTGCGCTCACTCCCCGGAGTAGGGCCAAAAACAGCAGCCATAGTTCTGTGCTTCTGCTTCAACAAGCCCGCAATGCCTGTGGATACTCACATATTCAGGGTTTCAAAGCGCCTTGGCTTGTTAGATGAGAAAACAGGATATGAAGCGGCACACGAAAAGATGGAATCCATAATTCCCGCCGAGGACATATTCTCATTGCATGTAAACCTCATCTCTCTGGGAAGGCGCATCTGCAAGCCGCGAAAGCCAAAGTGCGGCGAATGCCCTCTAAATTCGCTCTGCCCCTCCGCATTCAAAATCAACTAAACTTGCGCCTATTCTTTTATAGCTGTACGGTCAAAGCCTCAGCATGGTTCAGCAGCCGAAAGTTGTAATACTGTGCGGAGGAATGGGCACCCGTCTGCGAGAGGAAACAGAGGTGAGGCCCAAGCCGCTGGTTGAAATAGGACAAAAGCCCATACTCTGGCACATTATGAAGCTTTACGCCCACCATAAATTTACGAATTTCGTTCTTTGCTTGGGTTACAAAGGGAATATGATAATGGATTATTTCAAAAAGAACAATGATGAGGGTTGGATCATCGAGTATGCTGATACGGGGGAGAAGACCAATACAGGTGAGAGAATCAAGAGAATTGAGAAGTACATAGATGAAGAAAATTTTCTCGCAACTTATGGGGATGGGGTTTCAACAGTTGATCTCCGAGCGCTTTACGAATTCCATCTCAAGCACAACAAAATAGCAACCATAACCTGTGTTCACCCCTATTCAAAATATGGGCAGGTTGAAATTTCAACCGATGCTTCAGTAAAGCAATTCATTGAAAAGCCGGTTCTGAGGGATTATATAAACGGGGGCTTCCATGTTTACAAGCGCGAATTCTTTGATTACCTTGGGGAAAACGATGTGCTTGAACACGCTCCCTTTTCCAAGCTTGTGGAAAAGAGCGAAATGATGGCCTTTAAGCATGAAGGCTTCTGGCATTCCATGGACACCTGGCGCGATAAGCAGGAATTGAATGCAATGTGGAAAAGCGGAAAAGCACCATGGAAGGTCTGGTAGGGTCTCATCCGAGCCGATAATTAGAAATCAAACTTCTCCACCCTCTTTATACCAGATTTATGCAACAGGTACTCAATTAGCGAGAAGAATATGTTCACCGTATATTTAACGGTCTGAATTACTGTGGGGCTCTTAGACTCTCTTCCGTAATGAGTAGGAATGGGCTCCTCCGCAATTCTCATATCCGCGAGCCTGAACTGTATCAAAATGTCAGTATCAAAATGATAGTCATTGGCGCATCTGGTAAACGGAATGTTTTGAAGCGCCTTGCAGCTGAATGCACGGAAGCCAGAGTGGAATTCCGAAAGGTTTAGGCCAAGCACGAAATTTTCAGCAACAGTTATAATCCGATTCCCAAAATAGCGCCAAACAGGCATTCCTCCCCCCAGCGGATCCCCCCGCATGCGCGATCCGAAAACCATATCTGCCTCCCCAGTTTCCAAGGGCTTCAGAATTAGCGGAATCTTCTCAGGCGCATACTGTGCATCCCCATGAAGCATCACTATTATGTCATAGCCCTTGTCAATTGCATACTGGTATGCTTTTTTCTGGCTCCCCCCATAACCCAGATTCTTCTCGTTCCTTATTACCTGCATGTTGTGCATCTTTCTGTCTGCCTTGTAGTTAACCGCAGTCATATATGTATTGTCAGGGCTTGCATTATCGATTATCAAAATTTCCTTCACCCGCTTCTTAAGCCTCCCCGGAATGCGGTCTATCACTAGGGGTAGAGTCTCAGCTGCATTATAGGTTGGTATGAATATTATGATCTTCTTCTCAGCCATCACTTTCTCCTCTTCTTAAGGAATTCATCAAACGCAGCCAGCATATACTCTATCATCTCATCAGTGAGCCCCGGATAAACTCCAACCCAGAACGTATCATTCATAATCCTGTCCGCATTCTCAAGCTCCCCCACTTTCCTGTACTCAACCTTTTGATAAGCGGGCTGCTTGGTCAAGTTGCCCCCAAACAAAAGCCTGGTTGCAACCCCCTTTCCTTCCAAATATTCAATGATTTCGCTTCGCTTGAACCCTGCCTCTTTGCGCAGAGTAAGCGGAAAGCCAAACGGGCTCGGCCTTGCCTTTGAAAGTGCTTTTGGAAGAATGAAAACATCCTCGTACTGCTTCATATGCCCCTCAATCTTCGCAAAATTCTCTCTTCTTGCTTTTATGAATTCGGGCAGTTTCTTCAACTGCTCCACGCCTATGGCTGCCTGCATATCAGTTGCCTTCAAATTATAGCCAACATGCGAGTAAATGTATTTGTGGTCATAGCCGAACGGAAGCTCCCCCAGCTTCCACCTGAACCTCTTGCCACACGTATTCTGCTTCCCAGGCGGGCACCAGCAGTCCCTTCCCCAGTCCCTGAATGATTCTGCCGCAAGCTTCAGCTCCGGCTGATCCGTAAGCACCGCCCCACCTTCCCCCGTGGTTATATGGTGCGCGGGATAGAAGCTAAGGGTTGAGAAATTCCCAAAAGTTCCAACCTTTCTCCCATCATACTCCGCGCCAAGCGCATCGCAGCAGTCCTCAATCAAAAAAAGGTTGTGCTTTTTTGCAAATTTTAAAACTGCATCCACATCAAACGGATTTCCAAGCGTATGCGCTATCATAATTGCCCGGGTTTTCTCGCTCACTGCCTCTTCAAGCCGGCTCGCATCAATGTTATAAGTTCCAAGCTCAGCATCTACGAAAACAGGCACCATACAATTCTGAACTATGGGGTTAACTGTAGTTGGGAAGCCCGTAGCAACAGTTATCACTTCTTCGCCTTTCCTCAATGCCCTCTCGCCTGCCCGTTTAGAGGTTAGGGCACTCAGCGCAACCAGATTTGCAGACGAGCCCGAATTCACAAGCAGCGCATACTTGAGGCCGAAATAAGCTGCAAGCTTACCTTCAAACTCCTGCGCATACCTGCCTGCAGTAAGCCAGAAGTCAAGCGAGGAATCGACAAGAGAAATCATCTCCTTTTCATTATAAACTCTGCCTGCATACTGCACCCTGCTCTTCCCCTCCACAAACTTTTCCTTTGCCTTGCGAAGCTCATAGATTTGCTTCACCCTCTCAAAAATCTCCCCGCGCAGCTTCTTTTCATCAGCCATAAAACTCACTCATATGCATGCAGCTTTTCATCGAACTTTCCAAAGCCCTCATCTCTTTTCGAAAGCACAGGCCTGCTTTCAAGCGGCCATTTGATTCCAATCCTCTCATCATCATACTGTATTCCGGTTTCAACCTTTTCATCATAAGCCGAATCTGCAAAATAAAGCACATAGGCGCCCTCGCTCAATGAAAGAAAGCCATGGGCAAATCCACGCGGAATATATACTCCCTTCCCGTTCTCATCTGAAAGCTCCTCCGCATGCCATTTCAAATAAGTTTCAGATCCTTTTCTCAAATCAACCATAACATCCCACACCTTTCCATAGGGGCACCAGATTATGCGCGCCTGAGCATTCGGCTTCTGCAAATGTAGCCCCCTTACAACGTTCTTCCGGTTGCTCGAAGCAAAAACTTCCTTCACTTCAAACTTCAATTCCCTTAGCACATCAGAATCAACGTACTTGTTGAATTTTCCCCTCTCATCACGATGCTCGAATACGGTTAACAGCAGCGCGTCCCCAAGCGGCAGCTTTTTCATTCCAATTCTCATCCAATCTCCTCTTTGAGCATCTCAATCTGCTCATCCAATGACTTGATCTTACCTACTATTGCCTCAACCTTACTTATATCTACCTCCAGATTCCTCGGCACGTCTATCTTTCTCCCGCTGATTGAAAATGCCCTCAACTCGCATTGCCACTCAAATGCCTTGCACAGCTCGCAGGCAAACTCATACCTTGAAACATACTGAGGTCCTACCACATTGAAAATACCCTTTGCATCTTTCTCGATCAGCACGCGTATGACGCGCGCCAGCTCTCCCCCGTAAATCGGTTGCGAGAACTGGTCTGTGGGAACTGACATGGGCTCCTTATGTTCAGCTCTTTTCTTCAGTCTTAGGAATATATTGGTTCCCTTGTCATCAATTCCAAAAACGCCCTCAGTGCGAATTATCAAATAATCTGCAGCATGTTTCTGAATCTTCTTTTCGGCCTCCAGCTTCGTCTCGCTGTAATAATTCTTTGCAATCAGGGGAGAGCTTTCATTATACTGCTTCCCCTTCTTTCCCTCGTACACCCAATCAGTGCTTATTTGAACAAGTTTGTACTTGTACTTCCTCTGAAGCTTTGCAAGCCTTTCAGGCAGGGCCGCGTTCAGCTCATAACTCAACTCCTTCTCCTCCTCCATCTTGTCAGTTGAAAGCGCGGGCTTAACACAGTTTACTACAACTTCAGGCTCCAGCCCCTCAATGAGCTTCTCAAGCTCCTCCTCATCCTTAACATCAAGCTTCACATCCGCGCTCTCGCTGCTCTTTGCAACCCCGATTACTTCATGGGCCTTGCGCAGCTCCTTTACAAGATGACTGCCCACAACTCCGCTCGAACCTAGAATAAGTATTTTAATGTCCTTCACCCCGCCCTTCCTCTTCTCGTGTAAATTTATTAACACTTAGCGGGCTACCAATTCTTCACTTTCCTCAGAAGACTGCCTGGCATCGTAAGCCTCAACCGCATCCTTCAATTTCTTGAATGCCCCGGCAAACCCATCAGATTCCAAGTCAACTGAAACCTCAAGTTTCCCTACTCTAGAAATCTGCCGCAACTTACCATCCAGCGGCATACAGTCAATGCGCTCCCTCACATCCAGCCCCACCTCAGCTTCCAATTCCTCCAGCGCCTCATGCACCCCTTCATCCCTATTATGAATCCCTTCTGTATAAACGCGCTCCAGCAGTTCCTGATTTGGCGTCTTCATTCTGCTCTCCCGCAGCCCCCTCATGGTTCTTAACGAGCGCACCGGCCTGCCTTCACCATCTGTACCCTCGCCCCTCTCCATTTCCATTTGCTTTTGTCCTACGCGCCTGGTCAACCCTTCCTTACCCATGACATACACTATACCCAAGGAAAGATATTAAGCTTGGCATCCGGTCCTCTCTATATTCACAGTTGAAGAAATATATAATTCAGAAAATGGGGATGCTGTAAGCAACCGCCATGAGTAATACTATCAAAACTGAAAATGATCCATAAAGCCACAATGCAACATTATAATATTCTGTTGGCAAGCTATCTCGGCTTAAATATGTTAAAAGAGCAATCCCTCCAAAGATCGTTCCAAGATTTAAATACCAGGCCATCCAGTTCGGAAGACTAGCCCATGCATTATAGAATACTTGCCATAAAAATAGAGAATTACCTACTATCCCTAACCTTCCAACATGTCTCCGAGCATGTTCTTTTCGCCCCAATAGTATTAACAGGCAAATACCTATTATTGAAAGTGATTTTGGTATGAAGATTGCATCTTTTATCATCAATGGATCAACCATCATCCCCGCCTTTTTCTTAGTCTCTTAGCCAATTTACGAATTTCAACCATACTCATTGCACGCCCTTGGAATTTCAATCCCTAATCCCTTCTTTCGTAACCTTGAACACGCACTCGCTCTCAGGTAAATTGGGAGAGTCTACCAAGCGCGCAATGCGCTTCTCCTCCTTGCCTTTGCGCAAATAGATTCTATAAGTTGCAGCGTGCGCAAGCACATGGCCTCCAATTGGTGTGGTTGGATCCCCAAACAATATACCTGGATTATCCATAACTTGGTTGGTTACGAAAACAGCCAGATTATGCCTGTCCGCAAGCCTTTGCAATGCATGGATGTGCTTGTTCAGCTTCTGTTGCCTCTCGCCAAGCGCAGCCCTGCCCAAATACTCAGCGCGGAAGCATGAGGTGAGCGAGTCTATAACAACCAGCTTCACATTCTTCTCCTTGACTACTTCATCAGCCTTGTCCACCAGCACTATCTGATGATCGCTGTTTACAGCGCGCGCTACATGTATGTTCCTGAGCACCTCATCCGCATCCATTCCCGCACCCTCTGCAATCTGTCTTATGCGCTCAGGCCTGAAAGTTCCCTCAGTATCGACGTAAAGCACATTTCCCCCAAGCCCCCCTTCTCCGGCAGGCTTCTGCACATTGACTGCAAGCTGGAAGCCTATTTGGGTTTTCCCGCTTCCAAAACGCCCGTAAGCCTCGGTTATGCTCTGGGTTTCAACCCCTCCTCCTAGCAACTCATTCAGCGAATCCGAGCCAGTTGTAATTCTTCCCACAGCCTTCCTCCTTTCATAAATCTTGTCAGCGCTCTCATAGCCCATCTCAAGCGCATCGCGCGCCGCATTTATCACTTTCTTTGCAGTTTCAATTGAAATATCTGCAACCTCCTCAAGCTCATGTGCAGAGCTGGTTGCAATCTTTTCCATATTATCATAGCCTGCCTTTCTAAGCTTGTCAGCAGTAGCAGGTCCAACTCCTGGTAGATCCTCAAGCTCCTTCTCCATCTTTTTTTCCACGCTCTCCCCCTCCACAGCAAGATCAACTGCCTTTACTTCCACAGCCTCCTTCCTCTTCACCATCACACCCACCTCCAATTACAACACTAAACTTTAACCTTCTTTCCATTGGAATTGAACAACTGCATCTGAACCCTGAGCTTGGGAAGCTCGCTCTTCAGCCTTGAGTAAAGCCTTACGAACTCCTCAGCCTCTTGCTCAATATACTCATCAATAAGCGCAAAGCCCCTCTCATCGCCCTTCTGAGCCTGCTCGTACCAGAAGGGCACTTCCTTACCATTCCTCTTCGCGCAGAACTGGTCCAGCCCGCTCTTCCTAAATGCAAACCCATTCATTCCCAACAATATTTGCCTTATGTCGATGTAAGGCCTTTGATGATAAAGCTCCCAGCCATTAAGCTCAATTCCATACTTTTCAGCCCTTGCCTTAAGCAGGCCCAGATCAAAAAGCACGTTATGGCCGACCGGTATGAACTCCCACGGGTCTGCGCTCAAGTTCTGCTCCACAAACTTCCTTATCATTCCTTCCTCGCCCCCCTCGTTCTCCCACTCGCGCATAACCATTAAGGGCGAGGCAGGCAGGCCCGAGCGGTCGAGCAGCTGGAACTGCATGGTTATGATTCTGCAGCTCTCAGGAGTAAGGTCTACTTTCCCTCCTTCCCTTGAGAGCTCCAGCATCTCAGGCTCAAGCGCAACTTCAGTATCAAAGTAAAACTCCGTAAAACCACCTAGCACACAAGTTCAATCTTCGCTCCCCTGCGCTTCACATCCACCAGCGCACCGAACTTTTCAAGCCTTCTTACAATTTCCTCCACATCCCCAATTCCAAGCTCACTAACATCCATCTTCATCTTCATCACCAAACCCATGTAATGTATGCGCATTTAAAAAGCGGCCGAAGGGGTGGGGTGCGGGTGACTTGCCCTCTAGCTTAAATTATTCACCCTCGAGCTGATTACATGCGCCTAACTCCATCAACCCGTAACTCTCTTTTCTGGCTTCTCTTCATTCTGAACCTAGCAGGCGTATTCTGGGGCTTCATATTCTTCTATGGTGAACAGTTCGCCCAAACAACCCCTGCACTCTGGCCCTTCCTTCCCGACTGCCCCCTCTTTGCACTACTATTTGCGCTTGCGCTCATCTCACTAAAGGCACGTATTTCCTCAAACCTCTTCAGCTTCTTCGTATTTGCAGGCTCGCTAAAGTATGGCTTCTGGACTGTGTTCGTTCTTAGCGCCTATACTCACTTCTACTACCAAACGCCCTTCCAATCCTTCCTTTCAATAGCACTCATAATTGCGCATATATGGATGTGCCTACAGGTATTCTTACTCGCCTCGCTAATCAAGGTTAAGTCATGGCACCTTGCACCTGTTCTGGGCTTCTTCCTGCTGAGCGACTACTCCGATTATGTATGGCTCACGCACCCAATAGCCCCACAATCCGCACTCCCTTTCCTCTTCCCATTCACAATTGCACTCACCCTTCTAGCAACTTTTGGAGGCTACTGGGTTCTGAAGAATGCGAAGAGGCCCCTGCTTCGAATAGTCTGAATTCCAACCCACATACGTCATGCGCCATCTATATGCCTTTATATAGTTATTCAGCCATACTTTAGCACGGGGTGATGCCCGTGGGAGATGACATATTTATTTCCGATGACCACCACAGGAAGCAGTCCGACCCAACCCACCTATTACATCGGTTTGCAAATTCAATCGAAACCACCAACATGCTGGAATTTCAGAATCTGATGGGCCGGCTGAAGGCCATCATGGCCCCGAGCGATTTCTCCGAGGTTCTTGCGAAGCACTTAGTTCTGGTTTCAGGCAGCGTCCTGCAGCCCGATAAGCAGCTTTCAATAGTTTCCGCGCTTGTAAAGGAGCTTGAGTCAATGAACGCCCTTACCGAGCTTCCGCTCCGCCTCGCACTGCAGTCAACGGAATCCAAGATGATCGAGCACGATACGGCTCAAGACACCACGCCACTCGACTCCATGAACCGAGCGAATCCTTACTCGAAACTTTACAGCTTTTTGAAAGATAAAATAGATTCATTACAACCTGAAAAACAGTTTACCGAGCCTACTCCGGGGCTTTTCATAGATGCACTTCTGAGTAAACAACAGTCAGTTGCCTCTTGGCTTCTTGAAACTGCTATCAAGCATGGTTCAGAGCAGGAGGTGCCGCTTGCAATGCAGCTCGCGCTCAGCAGAACAATACTCCAGGACGGGACCAAAATAAGCGCTCTCGAACTTGCACAGCAGAATGGCTATACCAGGCTTGCGGAAAAAATAAACGAGCAAAGGGATAAGGCAGGACAACTCCTGTTTGATCTAACTGCTGCCTATGGCCCAAAAAATTCACTGTTAAAATATATGAAATCCCATGGGGATAATATAGGTGCATTCAACCTAAGCCACGTAACCCGCTATGCGCTTGGAGTTGCAGTGCGCGATGGAGTGACCTCGAACGCAGTGGTTGCCGATTTGGTTAACTACATGCGCTGCGACGTGCTGAAGAAGTTCATCACCGACCTGCTCGGCGAGCACGACCCGCGCGTTCAGCAGATGCTTGAAAAAGGAGATGAATTTAAGCACACAGACGCTACTATTTTAATTGCCCAGGCAATGACTGAGCTCAAGGATTCCGAAAGCAGAATAGCCGCAGTCAAGCGCATTTTAACAACTCCGATAGTCATCAGAAGACGCCCTCAGGCTACTGGCTCAAATGGCAATAAGCCACCTCAGGCAAAGCTTGCTAAGTAGCTGAGAATTATCAGCTCTTCAAAGTAGGGCCAGGCTTCCTGCCGTCATTTCCATTCGCGTTGGTGCCTAGCGCGTTCTCTTTAACAACCCTTACTTTGCGCCCTTGATTTCCGCCAGTTTCAACATTCCTAGTGATAAAATTCAAAATCCATCCCCTGTGCTCTGTCTTATCAGAGAGCAGTTTTTTGCATTCGCCTGCAAACTCCGCCGTTTTCTCAGTAACTCGCGCCCCGCGGTTGTTTATGAGTTCAGCCACTGTCAGTGCATTCGCCATCATGATTGCATGTTCGAGCACGCTAATGCCCCCTGCATCCCTTGCATTCAGGTCCGCTCCAGCTTCCACGAGCTTTCCTGCCCTTGCAACATCCTCCATCCCACCCGCAGCAACCTTGTTGAGCTCATTATCGAGTGCCTCTTGAATCATCACAATGATAGTCTCAGCCCTCTCAGCAGCCGCCATAACTCCTGTATCATCCTTAACCGCAAGTGTATTCCTCAGCTCGTCCAAATTGTGCTTTGCGAACTCAAGCGCATATACCGATCCGTTCCTGGTCTTTGCAGCAGGGTCTGCACCTTTTTCAAGCGCAGATTTCACACCATCAGGATTGGCCTTCGAAATCAAATCAATCAATGCTTCATCTAACGTTTTGACCTCTTTCATAACATCGCCTCCTCACAAGTAGCCGATATTTATGAGTTTCAGTCTATTAAACCTGCGTGCAGCGCGCCTAATTGCGAACCTTTTTAAGCTCCGCATGCGCAAGTAGGGCAGGAGAAAGCTGCTTTTTTCTGGCATTCCGTTCATTCGAATGTTCTGCCCACAAGAAGTGGGATGAGTAGGGAAAAGCAAATTCTCTTGGAGTTAGAGTATATGACAGGATTTGAAGAATTAGGCATACGCAAGGAGTTATTGAAGGCAGTTCAGGATATGGGCTTCAGCAAGCCCACTGAAATTCAGGAGGTAGCCATACCACTTGCCCTGCAAGGTGAAGATATTATAGGCCAGGCGCAGACCGGCTCGGGCAAAACCGTGGCATTTGGCATACCTATTATGGAATCAATAGATACGCGCTCGCACCATCCTGAGGCGGTGGTTTTGGTTCCTACGCGCGAGCTTGCAGTTCAGGTTTGCACAGAGCTAGATAAGCTAGGAAAGCACATGCAAATACGCACCCTTCCGGTTTACGGGGGTGCATCCATAAATGTGCAGATTGAGCGATTGCGCTTAGGGGTTTCAATAGTAGTGGGCACTCCCGGAAGAATCATGGATCATATTGAAAGAGGCACCTTGAGGCTGGACAAGGTGCGCATTGCAGTGCTTGATGAAGCAGATAGGATGCTGGACATGGGGTTCATAGATGATATGGATTTCATACTTTCCAAGCTGCCGAAAAAGCGCCAGACCATGCTGTTCTCGGCAACCATGCCAGAAGAGATCAAAGCACTTTCACGCAAGTACATGCACCTGCCACAGGAAGTGCTCGTTAGCAAGGATGAGATAAGCGTAAAGGAAATCGAGCACACCTACTTACAAATACCAGAGCCAAGGGCGCGCTTCACAGCAGTGCGTGCATACTTGAAGAAGCACAAGCCACGCCTTGCAATCATATTCACCCGCACCAAGATTGCAGCTGACAACCTTGCCCAGGGCCTCAGGCGCAATGGGATGAAGGCAGAAGCCCTTCATGGCGATCTCTCCCAGAGAAGGCGCGATCAGGTTATGCAGAGATTCAGGCAGAAGCGCATCCAGGTGCTAGTTGCAAGCGACCTTGCAGCGCGCGGCCTTGACATATGCGACGTTTCGCACGTTATAAACTACCATTTACCAGACGAGCCCTCAACCTATGTGCACCGCACAGGCAGAACTGGTAGGATTGGGAAGCGCGGGGTTGCATTCTCACTGGCTTTACCAGACCAGATGGGCTTGCTTGGCGAAATTGAGAGATTCGCAGGTATTTCAATTGAAGAAGAGGAGCTAAAGATAGGCAAACTGCCTCCAGCGCGCCCAGGCTTCAACAATCGCGGATTTGGAATTCGCAACCGCGAACGCAGGCAGCATAGGGGGAGAAGCAGACTTGGAGGCCGCAACAACCCAAGAAGAGAAAGCAGGGATCGATCCAAACAGCACTCTGAAAGAAAGCGCGAGCAGGGGCCTGCGCCCATCTGGCGCAGTCTATAGGCCTTCCAAGAATTCCTGCTCTGCAAAATGCAATTCGCCAGGCACGATTATGACAAATGGCGGCTTGCCCAATTTCATCTTTTCCAATTTTTCAATCCCAGCCCAGCCCGCCTTCTGCTT
>QMVF01000009.1 GCA_003660965.1 Microcaldota archaeon | reverse complement strand
TGCCGCGGGCAAGCTTTGTAGCTATAAAGGCAGCTGTAATGAGGTATGCAGAATCGCTTGAGGATTATGAGGAGAAAACAGACTTGCGCAAACTTCTGGGAAGAACCAGGAGCAGCATACGCAGCGATGTGTCCGTAATTCACATAAGCCCGCGCTTCAAGCATCTGGTGAAGTTGGAAAAAATCTACAACGAGGCCCGCGAGTTCGTGATGGTGAATTCAGACAATGCAATTACGGTAATAGTGGACAACGATTTAGTTGAAGATGTGTTGAAAATGATCGGGAAGGCGAGCGTTATAAGCGTGGATCGGGACAACTGCATAGTGCTCCTAACCTCGCCGCCAAAAATCGAGCGCACCCTCGGCTTCGTAGCCTTCGTGTCAGACCTTCTGGCACGCTATGGGATAAACATTAAGGAGTATTACTCCTGCTATACTGACACCGTGTTCATCCTTTCAAAAAAGGATGCGATAAGGGCTTATGAGCTTTTGGAGAGCATGGCTGATTACTGAAGGAACTTCTCCCTTGAGAAGTTGCCCTTTGCCTCCGTAAGCTTCAGCTGGTCTTTAGTGAATTCAAACGAGAACGAACTAATGCTCTTTGAAGTTATAAGATGCAGATGCGAATTCTCCATCTTGGCCATTGCATCCATGGACAGCCTTATGGCAGTTCTTGATTTATGATCATGCTCACCCTCGATATATGCTCCAAGGAATGCGAACTTTGAATCAAATGCGCGCGCAACCATCACTCGTATGAACTCCAGAGCGCGCGGAATTTCATTGTAAATCAAAAGGCTGTTCAGGAAGTAGATTACAACCAGATTCACCTTCTCATCCTCTATAAACTCGCTTATTGCAAGCGCAAGCTCAGTAAGGTTTCCCGGATCCTGTACATACTTTACTTTTGGTTTCTCCTCAATTTCTGCACCTGATTTCAGGCTTATCAAGTCCACGAAATAAAACCGGTTCAAATAGGGCTTTATATCATAACCATACTCCTCAAATATCCTAATCACCTTGCTGTACGGGTCATCAGTAGACACCCACAGCACCTTTTCCTTCTTATTGTGCTTCAGAAAATGATATACCGAAAAGCAGCAGAGCCTTTCCACAGCACTCGATATGTCCCCTGATACCAGCAGACCCTTGCCGGAAAACTTCTTCTTTATATTCAAAAACTCGTCTGCATTCACTTCCATGCCCCTCTATTCACTAGGACGTTTTAAATAAATATCGAACCCATTTTCATCCATGAGGCTGCGCTTCAGGCTCTTCCACCTCTTCATTGCCTTCACCCTTGGCATACTGGTGGGTGCCGCTTTTCTGCTCTACACCTCTGATTTCACCGCCTCCTCACCCACCATCACCTCAATATTCTCTCCAGATGGAATGCACGAATTCACCTCAGCAATTGATTCAGCCTCCTCTTCGCTTGAGCTCGAAGTATACGTGTTCAGCTACCGTGCGCTTGCAGATGAACTCATAGAAGCACATGAGCGCGGAGTTGAAGTGCGCGTACTTCTTGAGCCCACCCTAAGCGGCAACAATCCGAACCTCGAGACAGCAGAATACTTGCGGGATGCCGGAGTTGAGGTAAGGTGGGCAACTCCCTCACGCACAAACCATGCCAAGTTCCTAATAATCGATGGCAAGCGCGTTTTAGTGGGCTCTCATAATTGGAGCTGGCATGCAATGAACGAGAACCGCGAGGCAAGCGTATTGATTGATGATGAGGCAACAGTAGGGGAATTCCAGCAGCTCTTTGAGCAGGACTGGCAGGCCGCATACAGCTAATAATATAAGCAGAATCTGAGTAAGGAGGATGATAAGGAACCTCGGTTCCTTATAGTCCCGTAGTGTAGTGGTCAAGCACGACAGGCTTTGGAAGGGCCCTTTCTTTTAGAAAAAGAAAGTGCCCGCGGAAAGAAAAGAAAGGAAACCTGTTAGCGGAGGTTCGAGAGGAGGGGGCACGATTCTCGCCCCCTCTCTACACCCCTAAAAAGGGTGCCGGAAATCCTCCCGGGACTACTATGGCATCCGAAAAATCAAAAGAAAATAAATGAGATGCTCAGCCTGCCTTCTTTCCTTTCTTTCCCTTCTGCTGGAACAAGTGAACATCTGTCTGCGGGAAGGGTATGGTTATTCCCTCCTTCTCAAACTCGTAGTAAATCTGCCGCTTAACCTCTCCCATCACTCCATACTGTGCCATGAACTCCTTCACTTTGATTACAATTACATAATCTATGCTCGAATCCTTGTAATCAGCCAGCCTTACAATCTTGAACTCCCTATCGCCAATATCTGGGTGGTTTTTGAGAATCCGGTCAATAACCCGGTTTATCACCTTGATGACCTTATCCGGCTTGTCCTCATAAGATGCACCCACAGTAAACACAATTGACATAGGTTTAGAGGGCTGATAGGTGTTTATTATCTGGCTTGAAGCAAGCTTTGCATTGGGCACTATGAGAACATTGTTCTGCGGGAACCTTATGCGCGTTGAGCGCCAGCCAATCTCCTCCACATACCCTTTCTTGCTCTCATCATTATCAACTATTATGAAATCCCCAACTTTGAAAGGCTTGTCTGCCAGAATATGTATGCCTGCAAACAGGTTGGTAAGCGAGTCCTGCAGTGCAAGAGCAACTGCCAAGCCCGCTACCCCAAGGCCTGCAAGCAAAGGCCCTATTTCTATACCCATACGTGCCAGAACTATGGTGAGGGCTGTAGCGTAAATTCCAATCTTTATAATATTATTTATGAATGAGAAAAGCTCCTTGCGCTTCGGCCTTCCCATAGGCGCCAGTTCATCCTCATACCACCTCAAAAGTGCAAGTACGAACCTCTGGGCTATGTGGGCAGCCAGAATTATTCCCAGCATTATGAAAACTTCGCGAACAGGATAGCCGAATATGGCTGCCTCTGGAGCAACCATGAAGAATGCGAGGAAGGCGGCAAGAAAAATTACAAGTATATTCATAACGCTCTTGGCCGCTTCAATTATATGGTCATCAAAAGTTGTCTTAGTCTTGCCGCTCAGCCTATCCACTATCCGCATTCCAATATAGCCCAAAGTTCTCAGAATTAAAAACAGGGCTATGAAGTACACAACTCCTACTACGAACAGCCCCACATCGCTGTTGAAAGGCAGCAATGCCTTTATTTCAGCAGAAAAATCTGGTATAAAGTCAAGCCTTCCCATGGCACTCACCTTAATTATGAACTTTTAAAAGGCTTCAGTATGCCTTGGCAGCCCACACTGCAATCCCTTCCTTTCCGCAGGCTACGCACTTCATTGCCTCCCTCTTATTATATTCGCATCCCCTTATTTCAGCAGCACCCTGCACCTCAACCTTCTCAGCACACTTCTCCTCCTCGCACCATCCAATCTTAACAAATCCTTTCTCTTTATTCATAATCCCTTTCAGCTCATCTATGCTCTTCGCGCTCTTCATGCTTGCCTGTAGCTTTTTGGAAGCCCTCTCGTAAAGCCTCTTATCCTGCTCCTCCAGCATAGTTTTAACTTCATTCAAAACATCCTTCTCATCAACACTTTTCTTCCTCCCATCTCTGCTTACCAGCACCACCTTTCCAGCATCAAGCTCCCTTGGACCTATTTCAATATGCAATGGAACACCACGCGCATCCCAGTAGTAGTACTTTTCGCCAGGCCTCACATCCTCGTCATCAATCTTAGTTCTAACTCCCCCAGCTTCCAAACTTGCTCTGAGCTCCTCACACTTCTTAAGCAGCTCCTCCTTCTTTCCAAAGAATATAGGAACCAATACTGCCTGAACAGGCGCCACGCTTGAAGGCAGCATAAGCCCCTTGTCATCTCCGTGCACTGCTATTACAATTGCAAGACATCTCATACTTATGCCGTAGCAAGTCTGGTAAACGCCTTTCTTCTCTCCATGCGCATCATCATACTGAATTCCATATGCCTTGGAGAAATTATCCCCCAAATTATGAACAGTGCCAACCTGCAAGGTTTTTCCATCAGGCATCAATGCATCAAAAGCGAGAGAATATGCTGCACCAGGGAATGTGTCATACTCCGGCCTTTTAAGAATCATGGTAGGGACTCCCAGGCTGTCGAAAAACCGCTTGTAAATATGAACTCCCTCCCCAACCTGCATTTCCGCCTCCTCTGCATTCGCATGCACGGTATGGGCTTCATTCCAGTAAACCTCCCTCCCCCTTATCAAAGGCTTAGTTGCTTTGGTTTCATGCCTGTAAACGCACACTGTCTGGTGCACTTTTAGGGGAAGGTCTGCATGAGACCTTATCCAGAGAGCGAACATTGGATACATTATGGTTTCACTTGTAGGTCTAAGGGCAAGCTTTCTCTCAAGCTCCTGCTCCCCCCCGTGAGTTGCCCACAGTACGTCTGAGCCAAAGCCCTTTATGTGCTTCCCCTCTTTTGCAAACTGCTCTTCAGGCACCAAGAGAGGAAAGTAGGATGCATCATGGCCCGCTGAGTTGAGCAGAGCTTCGAGCAGATCAAAGCACCTCCTCATTATCTTGAAGCCCCAGGGCTTGTAAACAGGCATTCCCTTTACTGGGTATCTTATGTCAAGTATCTCCGCTTCTTCAAGCACGTAGTTGTACCATTCCGAGAAATTCGATTTTGGAACATTCATCATCTTCTACTCTCTCTCAAATTCTTATATTCCTATCGGTATGCGGCAAGCTCCTTCAGATCAGAAAGTCGCGTAAACAGAATTCTGCTGCTCATAGGTAAGCAGATCGTAATACCTTGAAGGAAATCGAGTCTTGTCCGCCTGCCTGGCTGCCTCCACATCCAATCTTACTATTCTCCTTCTCCCAGTACCGTCAGGTATCATCAAATGGCCCTGCTCAATAGTTGCATTCGCTGGTATTCCAAATAGAGCACCTGTAAATACAGACCCATCAAGATGCGCGCCGGTAAGATCAGCACCTATTATGATGGCATCCCGGAAATTCACAGCCACTATGTTTGCCTCCTGCATATCAGCGCCTTGCAAGTTCGCATGCTCCAGCACAGCACCTGTCATTTCAGCTCCGCGCAAATTGGATTTCTGAAGATTTGCGCCGCTCATCATCGCTTCAGTTAGGTTCGCGCCCCTGAGATTCGCACCCCGCAAGTCTGCAGATAGCACCCTGGCTTGGGCAAGGTCCGCTCCAGTAAAGTTTGCATTCAATAGTGCAAACTCCAAATGCGCCCTTCTCATAGTTGCACCTGTCAAATTGGCACCTGAAAAATCACCAATCCCTGTAATTATCATGTTGGTGAGATCAGCCCCCTCCATATTTGCGCCAACAAAGCTTATTCCTCGCATGTCATAAACCTGTCCATATTGTAAATGCGCATTCCTCAAATTTGTGAATGAGAAATTGGCACCGCTCAAGCGAGTATTTGAAAGATTCGCACCCTCTAGGTTTGCACCCATTAGGTTTACTCCTGTAAGATCGGTATAGGATAAATCCACTCCCCGCAGATCCAGTGGAGCCGCGCCATTATATGAGCGCACGAATGCAGCTATTTCCTGCTTGCTCATTCCTGTAAAGTCGTGCCTATGATATGCAGCAGGAGCCCGAGGCCTCCACATCATGTCCACATCGGTTCTCGGATTGGCAACCAGCCTGTCAAGCTCCTCCCCAAAATCAGCATAAAGTTCTCCGCCCCTGCTCAAATCCTGGCCCCAGTGCTCCCAGGCAACTCTCAAATTGTACATGAGCATAGTGCGGGTCGGATCCTCCTCCGTAAAATTATCCAGTATGTAATTCTTTACATCTATGTGATATTGAAATACTTCAAAAAGAGCATTGAATGCATCCACATCATCCCCAACATACCCCTTCATCTTATCAAGCATGGGCAAATAAGTTTCATTATACTGGGCATCTTCAGGTGAAACCTGTCTTCCAAGCCATGCAACTGCATTATCATATGCAACATCAACAGGTGCCTTTCTCTCCGCACTCCTGACAGCTCTACTGGGCATCAGACCACCATATTACTATGGTTTTTTTACTATATTAATTTATTATATTAATCTACTGCCCGTTGAATTTTGCCCAAACTCAAAGCTCACCTATTTATTCCCATCTGCAGAAGCTACTTCATGGCGCGCATTGAATGGTACGCTGATTTCGTAAATACAAGTTATAGGCCAAACAAGAATGATTTGGTTGCACTCTTCTACTTTGAACCTGCAAAGGGAGTGAGCTCAAAGGAGGCTGCAGGCAGAATAGCATCAGAAAGCTCAACCGGAACTTGGACCACCCTGCACAAGCTCCCGCCACGCATGAAAGATCTGATGGCAACTGCCTACGAAATCAAGGGCAACTACGTGAAGATAGCCTACCCGCTTGATTTGTGGGAAGCGGGCAATGCACCCCAGCTGCTGAGCGGAATTGCGGGCAACATATTCGGAATGAAAGCTCTGAAAAACCTTCGTTTGATGGATGTAGTCTTGCCCCCCTCCTACTTAAAGAATTTCAAAGGACCCAGGCACGGAATTCATGGTTTGCGCAGGCTTATGAAAGTAAAGAGAAGGCCCATGCTGGGAGCAGTTCCAAAGCCAAAGGTTGGTTTCAGCGCCAGCGAGCATGCGCAAGTTGGATTTGAAACTTGGCTTGGAGGATTTGATCTGGTAAAGGATGATGAAAACCTAACCTCACAAAAATTCAACCGCTTCAGCGAGCGGGTAAGGCTGATGACCAAGCTGCGGGATAAGGCAGAACGCGAAACGGGCGAGCGGAAAGATGCACTCATAAATATAACCGGGGAAACGCGCGAAATGATTAAGCGAGCTAAAGTACTGCACGAGCATGGCTGGCGCTATGCAATGCTTGATGTGGTTGTATGCGGAACTTCAGCAGTGCAGACCATGCGCGAAGTGCTTGGAGATTATGGAATTGCAATCCATGCACACAGGGCAATGCACGCATCCTTTGACCGCAACCTGAAGCACGGAATTACCATGCAATTCCTTGCAAAATTGATGAGGCTGATTGGAGTAGACGAGATTCATGGCGGCACCGCAGTTGGCAAACTGGTAGGCGGGAAGCACGAGGTAAATTCAATTGCAAATGTTCTGCGCGAGAAGAAAACTAGGGCAGAGGCAGGCACGCTGCTCGCCCAGAATTGGGGCTCAATAAAGCCAGCCTTCCCAGTTTCCTCAGGAGGCCTTCATCCAGGCCTAGTGCCGGAAGTCATGCGGATTCTAGGCAAGGAATGCGTGATTCTGGTAAGCGGCGGAATTCACGGCCACCCGAAGGGCACACGCGCAGGCGCAATCGCAGCTAGGCAGGCTGTTGAAGCGAGCATGCACGGCATCGCGCTTGAGGAATACGCGAAGAAGCACGAGGAACTCGCGCAGGCACTTAAGAAATGGGGGAGGCTTAAGCCAAAATAACTCGAAGGAAAGCGTAAACTTTAAATATACGTTCGTATACTGATAGATTACATGTTGGAAAAACTTTTCAAATCAAAGACAACTACGAGGTTGCTAGAGCTCCTCCTATTCTCAAAGCCCCTTCATCTACGGGAGATCTCACGGCGCATAGACATAACCCCTATATATGTGAAGAAGGAGCTCGAAACGCTGGAGCAGCTCGGTCTGGTCTCAAGCAAGAAGGTCGGTAACCTGTGCATATGGGGGATCAACAGGCGCTCCCCTATTTACAAGGACATCAAAAACTTGTTTTTGAAGACCGAAAGCCTTGGCGCATTGTTGCAAAACGCTTTCAAGAGAAGCGCAATAGACTATGCCATAATATACGGGAGCTTTGCAAAGGGAACTGAAAATGAAAAGAGCGACATAGACCTCCTGTTAGTGGGCAAAATCAACCAATCAAGCCTGATGCGCATCATCTCAGTAGCAGAGAGGAAAACTGGCAGGGAGATAAACTACGTGCTGTGGACCAAGGCCGAATTCCTGAAGAATGCGCAAGAGGGGCACCATCTGCTGATAAACATAATAAAGAACCCGCTGATAATGATAAAAGGCGATGAGCGTGAGTTTAGAAAATCTGTTGGCCGAGGGTCTGATAGAAGCTTTTGAAACCACACCGAAGCTCGTTGAGCAAACCTTAGCTTCCGCTGAAAAAGACCTGAAGACATCCAGAACAGTTTTCGAAAGCGGCGATTACGACTGGGCCTTGGCCATAGCTTACAATTCGATGCTCCAGGCCGGCAGGGCGCTGATGTTTCGGTTCGGCTACAGGCCAAAGGGAGAGTACAAGCACCTTGCAGTTGTCAAGTTCGCAGCCATAAAGCTAACGGGCAAAAGTTCCATCCTGGTCAAGTTTTTCAACAAGACAAGAACCAGACGCCACATGATAGTCTACGAAATTCGGGAAACTGTAAGCAGAAGCGAGGCCGAAGCGGCCATAAAAACGCGGAAAGCTTCCTTTCGGGAATAAAGAATGTTCTATTTAAAACATAATAAGTTTTATTTGCAACATATTTAACGAAAGTTTTAAATCCAGCGCAAAACTCCAATTATGCATGGAAAATAAACATACCGGCAATTTGCTATGGGGCAGTGGCTATAGTGCAATAGGTCAGAATGCAGTTGATTTCTGTTCCAGCGGAGACTGGGAGGCAGATCTCCAGCTTCTTCCAGCCGAGCTTGCAGTAAGCAAGGCCCATGTACAGATGCTCGCTTCACAAAATATAATTTCAAATGAGGAAAAAGAGAGCCTGCTAACTGCAATTTCAAAACTTGAAAAGGAAGGCGCAAAGCTTCTGAAACCAGCAGAGGACATCCATACTTCAGTCTACAACTACTTGAGCGAAAACTCAAAAGCAGGAAACTTCCGCTGCGGCCTAAGCCGCAATGATCAGGTTGCTGCATCCGAAGCTATTTTTCTAAATCAAAAAGCTAGTGAATTCAAAACCTCACTTCTAAAACTTGCAAAAGCACTTGCAGAAAAGGCAAAGGAAACTTCAAACTCCATAATGCCAGGCTACACTCATCATCAACAGGCCCTTCCCACAACCCTTGGCCACCTGCTGCTTGCATTTGCCTACTCGTTTAAGCGCGATGCGCAGAAGTTCGACCAATGGCTCGAGCTTCACAGCTCCTGCCCACTGGGTGCAGGCACCGGCTTCAGCACAACCTTTCCAATCAATTCTGCTCAAACTGCAGACTTGCTTGGCTTTTCAAAAGCCTATGAAAACTCACTTGATGCAATTGCAAGCCGCTGGGAGCTGGAGGCAGACTTTGCCTACTGCCTTGCTTCCACAATGACCCACCTTAGTATACTGGCCCAAACGCTCATGCTCTTCTCAACCAGCGAATTCGATTACATTCAGCTTAGTGAAAAGCATACAACCGGAAGCTCTGCAATGCCTCAAAAGAAAAACCCGGATGTTCTGGAGGCCATAAAAGCAAAGACCACCCTCGCGCACTCCTCGCTCCTCTCAATTCTCTCGCTTTCAAAATCAAACTTAGCAGGCTACAACAAGGACTCGCAGTTCGGAAAGCAGGAATTGCTGAAGGCTATTTCACATTTCCTTCCCTCACTCGCCATAATGCCTGAAGTGATTGCAGAGCTAAAACCAAATACAGAGAAAATGCTCTCCTCCCTCCAGCCTTCCACCACCTCGCTTGCAGTTGCTGAGCAGCTCACGCTGGAGTACAAAATTCCATTCAACCAGTCCAGAAAAACAATTGAAAAGGCGCTTGCAAAAGGAAGCGGCGAGTTGAAACTAGAGGTTTTGAATTCAGAGCTTAAGCAATTTGGAGTTTCAGTTCAGGCAAGCGAGCTTTCTCAGTGTAAGGATGCAAATTGGGTGGTTGAACAAACCACAGCCAGCGGTCCGAACCCATCTCAAATTCTGAAAAATTCAGAAAAGTTGCTGGCAGGGTTGAGCAAATGAACTTCCTATCAATAACCGACATCAACGTTTCAAAAGTCCTCTCCCTAGCAAAAGCTGTAAAGGAAAATCCACCTACCTATGCGCACGCACTCAAGCACAAGGCACTGGCGGCTATATTTGAAAAGTCCAGCACCCGCACAAAGCTCTCCTTTCAGCTTGCAGTTCTGCAGATGGGCGGGTATTATATAGAGTTGGGCGGAGCACATCTTCTCAATGGTCATGAGGATGCGCACGATACTGCAAACTCAATAGCACAATATGCAGACTTCCTGCTTGCGCGCGTTAACAGCCATTCATCACTCGAGGCTTTGGCAGCCCACAGTCCGATTCCAGTAATAAATGCACTCAGCAATCTCGAGCATCCCTGCCAAGCGCTAGCGGACCTGCTTACCATAAGCGAATCGAAGGGCTTGCATAAAACCAAACTTGCCTACATAGGTGATTCCAATAATGTATCCAACTCCCTGCTGCTCGCCTGCGCACTTACTGGGCTTGAAATTGCAATTGCTTCACCTGCCAACTACGGACCTAGCAAATCGATAATCAAAAAGGCATCTGAAGTTGCAAACAACGGCTTTACTGTAAACCGCACCAATAAGCCGCCCGAAGCAGCAGCCGATGCAGATGTAGTTTATACAGATGCTTGGGTGAGCATGGGCCAGGAGAATGAAGCAGAGCAGAAGCTCAAGGCATTCAAGGGCTTTCAAATCACGCAGGAGCTCATGGAATGCGCAAAGCCAGATGCAATATTCATGCACTGCTTGCCAGCGCACAAGGGCTTGGAAGTTGCTCCAGATGTAATCGAAGGCCCGCAATCAGCAGTCTTCCAGCAAGCTGCCAATCGTCTGCATGTTCAGAAGGCAGTTCTGCTGATGCTTTCGAATCCAAAGCCAGGGGTGAATGCATGAATTTCAAAAAAGTCGTACTGCTCTACTCAGGCGGGCTTGACACTAGCGTTCTTCTCAAAATGATTCAGGAGAAATACGGAGCCAAGCTCATCACCCTAACTGTTGATCTGGGCCAGTCAGACCTTGATTTGAATGCGGCAAAGGAAAAGGCTCTGAAGCTTGGAGCTGAAAAGGCTTTCGTAATAGATGCGAAGAAGGAATTTGCATACGATTATATAGCCAAGGCAATAAAGGCAAATGCACTTTACGGAGGCGTTTACCCCCTGAGCACTGCCCTGGGCCGCCCACTTATAGCAAAACTTGCAGTTCAACTAGCAGAGCAAGAGGGCGCGGACGCTATTGCGCATGGCTGCACTGGCAAGGGTAATGATCAGGTTCGGGTGGAAGTCGGAATTGCCTGCCTTAATTCAAAGCTCAAAGTGCTTGCACCAATACGCAACTGGAATCTTTCGCGCGATGAGGAAATCGATTATGCAAAAGCGCACAGCATACCAATTCCAAACGAGAACAAAACCTATTCAACCGATGAAAATCTTTGGGGCAAGAGCACCGAATGCGGAATTCTCGAGAAGCCTGAACAGGAAGCACCAGCAGATGCATTCCGACTAGTCACCCTGCCTGAAAAAGCACCAGATAAGGCAGAGTTTGTTGAATTGGAATTCGAGAAGGGCTTGCCAATAAAATTAAACAGCGAAAAGCTCGAACTGCACGCCCTGATAGCAAAGCTCAATTCAATAGCCGCAGCACACGGGGTTGGAATAATGGAGCACATGGAGGATAGGATAGTGGGGCTTAAGACGCGCGAGGTCTACGAATGTCCTGCTGCAGAGTGCATAATCAAGGCGCACAAGGAGCTTGAAAAATACGTGAGCACTATACACGAGAACCAGTTCAAACCAATACTGGAGAGCAAATGGAGCTATCTGGTTTATGCAGGCCTCTGGCACGATCCACTTGTGAATGCGCTCAATGCCTACATGGATGAGGCCAACAAGAAAGTAAAGGGCAAGGTTAAGCTCAAGCTCTACAAGGGCAGCTGCAAGGTGGTTTCACTCTCCTCGCCAAACGCACTCTACGATCTGAATTTGGCAACTTATGATAAGGCCAGCCTTTTCGACCAAAAGGCCTCAGAGGGCTTCATTCAACTGTGGGGGCTGCAGTCAAAGCTGGCGAATGAAATAACAAATGCAAACGAGGTGGGATGATGGAAACCAAATGCCCGGAATGCGACTGCGTGCTGAAGCCAAAGAAAGAGCTTGAGCTCGGTGAAATTTTCAGCTGCCTGGACTGCGGCTCAAGGCTCGAAGTGATGAGCTTGCAGCCATTGAAAATTCAGCCCGCACCAGTAGTAGAAGAGGACTGGGGCGAATGAAGGGGGTTAGCGTAAGG
>QMVF01000008.1 GCA_003660965.1 Microcaldota archaeon | reverse complement strand
AGATAGCGGGCATGGCTGCTGCAGTGCGCGAAAGGCAGTGGTTTCAGACCTACAAGACTCAGATGGCAGAGTATCTGAGGTATTTGATCAAGCGCCATGGTTCTTTTGAAAACTTTCCTACCTGTCTGCAGAGGTATTTCTTCACCGGCGCCGTGGCCGGCATGCGTGCGTATGGCATTCAACCCCCGCAGGGTAAGCGGGAGGCAGACAGGATTCTTCTTCGAATGCGGAGGCATATGCGCCATCGCGAACCGTTTGGCGAAACTATAATGACCACTCAGGAGGCAAAGATGCGCAAATGGCTCGACGGGCAGGGCTGGCTCTCAGCCACTAGGCGGTCCGTGGCAGATAACATCTGGAAGAGTAGGGAGAACAGAATAAAGGCAACGCGCTACCTGGTGAATGAGGTGCTGAAGCCGAGCGATGTGCGATTGGTTTGCTCAGAAGACTTCGCGGGCAACGGCCTCCAAGCGCTCTTGACGCAATGCAAGCATTCTTCTGCATATTATGCGCTGCTCGAAGCAGGGTTGGTAACTGAGGCAGACAAAGCCTACATGACCCGGCGCGGGCCACGGGGCTCGCTTCCGCCCAGGATTCAGGAATCATCTGCGCGACCATATTCAATGCATCTTTCCCACCATCACGCGCAAGAGGATGCCTAGGCAGCGCGCTAAACTGTTTTAAATATATGCTGCTCTAACTACTTCACAGTATTCTGCTCACAGAGGTGAATTCGAATGTATCCAGCAGTAAATCCACAGGCCTATGATCGTGCCATCACAGTATTCAGCCCAGACGGTAGGCTCTTTCAGGTTGAGTATGCCAAGGAGGCTGTGAGAAGAGGGGCTACTGCAGTAGGAATCATATGCAAGGATGCGGTAGTTCTGGTCGCATACAAGAATGTAACCTCACCGCTTTTAGTTTACGAGTCAATGAAGAAGATTTACAGAATTGATGACCACATAGCCGCAACTGCAAGCGGGCTGGTTGCCGATGCGCGCAGGCTGATAGACATAGCAAGGCTGGAGGCGCAGAGGCACAAGCTTCAGTACAACGAGCCGATACCCGTTGAGCAGCTCAGCAGGCACCTTTGCGATTTGATGCAGATTTACACTCAGTATGGAGGAATAAGGCCTTTCGGTGTTTCCCTGCTGGTTGCAGGCGTCGATGGAGAGCCCCGCCTTTACGAGGCTGAGCCGAGCGGCGCATTGACAGGTTATAAGGCTGATGCTATTGGGTCAGGCAAAAAGGATTCAGAGGCCTATTTTGAAAAGGAGTATAAGGATGGTTTGAAAGTGGATGAAGGAATTGCACTGGCATTGAAGGCGCTTAAGAAGAGCGAAAACGTGAAGTTCAAGCCCGAGAATGTGGATATAGCAATAGCTACCAAGGCCTCCAAAGATTTCAAAGTTCTTGAGCCAGAGGAAGTTGCAAAATACCTTTAGGCCTGCCCGCTGAGGGCATTTTATGTCGTCATTGGAAAACGCGATAATAGCACATTTGGATGCACAGGGGGAGCACTTCGAACTTCTGGTAGATCCAGACCTTGCCTATATGTACAAAACCGGCAAGAAAACAGATTTAGTGAATGTGCTGATTGTAGAGGAGGTATTCAAAGATGCGAAGAAGGGGGACAGGCACAAGAATGAAACCCTGCAGAAGGTTTTCAAATCAACTGACATTAATGAAATAGCAAAGCAGATATTTGAGAGAGGTGAGATTCAACTGACTACAGACCAGCGCAGGAAGATGCTTGAGGAGAAGAAGAAGCAGATAGTTGCATTGATTGCGCGCGAGGCAATTGACCCGCGCACAAAGGCACCCCACCCTCCTCAGCGCATTGAAAAGGCGCTTGATGAAGCTAAGGTGCACATAGACGCATTCAAGGATGCGGAAAGCCAGATGGAATCTGTAGTAAGCGCACTCAGGCCCCTTCTGCCTCTGAAATTTGAAAAGCTACGCATAGCTGTAAAGGTTCCCCCTGAATATGCACCAAAATCATACGGGGTGCTCAAGGAGTTCAACATGCAGAAGGATGAATGGCAGAAGGATGGTTCGCTCATAGCTGTTGTTGAAATTTCAGCAGGCATGCAGGGAACCTTTTACGATAGGATAAATAAGCTTACAAGCGGAAGGGTGGAAACCAAGGTTCTTGATTGATGCTCATGGTGGTTTTATGGCAGGAAAACTCGTAGTACCCGGAGAAACTATAAGCGAGGGCAAAAAGCCCGGGCTTCACGCCTACTCAGAGGAGGGAAAGCTCAGGTCAACTGTGGTAGGGCTTGCTGATGAAAAGGGGAGCAGAGTGATTGCACTCAAGGGAAAGTACATGCCCCAGCCTGGCGATTGGGTGATCGGGGTTGTGCAGTCTGTAAAATATGCTGGGAATGATGTTGATATAAAATGCCCATATCCTGGCTTCATACTCTCAAAAATGACCAAAACTGAATTCGCATTGGGGGATGTGGTTGCTGCACAGGTTGAAAAAATTGACGAGGCTAAAAGAATCGATCTGAAAACTCCAAAGCGCCTGCTGGGAGGCGAAATTCTTGAGGTTAGCTCGGTAAAGGTGCCTAGGATTATAGGGAAGAGAAATTCAATGCTCGATACTATTATGAAGGGCTCTGGAAGCGAAATTTTGGTTGGAAGGAATGGAAGAATCTGGCTTAAGGGAGGCAATATAGCGCTTGCAGTGCGGGCAATTCTCATGGTGGAGCGTGAGGCTCACACCAGCGGTCTTACAGACAGAGTCGCGGAATTCATGAAAAAGGAATCTGGCGATACTAAAGGGTGATTGAATGGTTGGAGGAGCTACTACAAAGGAACTTATGGTAGATGGAAAACGGCTGGATGGAAGGGCTCTTGACGAGCTGAGGCCTGTAAAAATAACTGCCTCGGTTCTCAACAATGCAGACGGTTCAGCCTATATTGAATGGGGTAAGAACAAGGTGATTGCAGGCGTATTCGGTCCAAGGCCCTGCCACCCAAAGCGCATGATGGACCCTTACAGGGCAATAATAAAGAGCAGATACAGGCTCGCGCCCTTCTCCACCTCGGATCATGGAAGGGCCGGGCCCAACAGGCGCTCAATCGAGCTTTCCAAGGTAATACGGGAGGCATTTGAGAGCAGAGTTCTGCTCGAGCAATTTCCACAAACAATGATCGAGCTTACAGTTGAAGTTCTGGAAGCAGACGGGGGCACCAGATGCGCATCGCTGGTTGCAGCTTCAGTTGCGCTTGCAGATGCAGGCATACCAATGAAGGACTTGGTGAGCGCAGTTGCAGTTGGAAAGATAAATGACCAGATTGCACTCGACTTAACAGGAGTTGAGGACAATTATGGGGACAGCGACATACCGTTTGCACTGGCTGGAAGGAACAAGGAGCTCATGCTGTTCCAGATGGACGGCGTGCTCACAAAGGAGCAGATAAACCAGGCTCTTGACATGGGTACAAAGGCGTGCGAAAAAGTCCATCAGCTGCAGGTGGAGGCACTAAAGCGGGTCTATGAATCCAAAAAGCAAGAGGTTGAAGCCAAGGAGGATTGATGAGCATGGCAGTTTTAGACGTACTTGACCAAATAAAAAGAGGCTATATTCGCGATATGGTCAAGCAGAACAAGCGAATAGACAACCGCGCTTTCGATGAGTACAGGAAAGTTGAGGTCGAGCAGGGTATGATAACTTCTGCAGAGGGCTCTGCCCGCGCCAGAATCGGTAAGAGTGAGGTGCTGGTTGGAGTTAAGATAGGAGTGGGCTCACCATTTCCAGACAGGCCCTCCGAGGGCATTCTGATGACCAATGCGGAATTCCTCCCCCTCGCATCCTCAACCTTTGAGTCAGGCCCTCCGCGCGAGGATTCGATTGAGCTTGCGCGCGTAGTGGACAGGGGAATAAGGAGCGCGAATGCAGTTGACATCGCATCCCTCTCTTTGGGCGAGGATGAAGAGGGAAGGCCCAAAGTGTGGATCACCTTCTTGGACATATATGTTATAGACCATGACGGTAACTTGCAGGATGCTGCAGGGCTTGCGGCAATGAGTGCCATTCTGAACACCCAGCTGCCCAAGTACGAGGATGGGCAGATAGTAAGGGAGGAGAAGACAGGGCCGCTGCCATCGAAGGCAACTGCCCTTTCCTGCACATTTGGAAAGATAGCAGATAAGATTATACTGGACCCGTGCTATGCTGAGGAGGTGAGCCTTGACTCAAAGCTCACCATAGCTACTGTAAAGGACCACATATGCGCATGCCAGAAATCAGGAGGCGGTGGCCTTAGCCGCGCTGAGCTTGACTACTGCATGGACCTTGCTCTTAAGAAAGGAGAGGAGCTGAGGGGCAAGTTGAAAGCTTAAATAATATTATGAGGTACAAAAAGAGGCACGATTGGCGGTTAAATGGTAAATAGAGATGTAAGATCTGGTTCAGAGCTCAGAAAGCGGGCTGATTCAGCGGACAAGCTGAAGCGTGCAAGCTACCCCTGCCCAGTCTGCGGCAAGAGGGCTGTAAGGCGCATTTCAAATGCTAAATGGAAGTGCAGGTCATGCAAAAAGGTATTCGCAGGCGGCGCCTATTCCCTGACCACGCCCATGGGCCAGATCGGAACCAAGGCACTTGATGATATGCGAGCGCGCAAGAAGGAGTGATTTTATGTACACCTGTTGGAAATGTGAGGAAGAAATACCTGAACTCGACCCTTCATTCATACGGTGTCCGAAGTGCGGCTCCCGCATCCTGTTCAAAAAGCGCCAGCCCATTACCCGGGACATTAAGACTGATTGAACTCTGGTGAAGCCCAAATGCCGCACTCTGATTGCAAACTCACGGTTCATTTCGGTTCTGCAGCCGATGCCAAGCGTGCGGGCGCAATTCTGAAGCACGAAACTTCCTTCAAAAAGCGGGGGAGCGCAAAGGTAAGGATAAAAAACCGTTCCCTTACAATATTAATTCAGGCAGACGATATTGTAGCAATGAGGGCCACGCTCAACACGTACTTGCGCCATCTGCAGGTAATGGGTGCAGTGTCTGATGTGCTTGAAAAGAAAACATGAGGTGTTTTGATGGCTGAACTTTCTCCAGAAACGCAGAAAAAAATTGCAGAATTTCAATCAATACAGGCACAGCTTCAGTTCATGAGGTATCAGAAACAGCAGTATCAGATGCAGATGAGGGATGCTGATTTTGCACTGCAGGAGCTTGAAAAGGCAAGCGGCGAGCTTTATTTGAATGCAGGTCTTATTATGATCAAGTCCAGCAAGGATGATGCACGAAAAGATCTTACTGAAAAGAAGGAGCTCATAAACGTACGCATGAACACGCTTGCAAAGCAGGAGGATACTATACGCCAGCGCGCGGAAGCGCTGAAGAGCGAGCTGGAATCAGTACTCAATAAGAAACTATAGGCACGGTTCCATGGCTGCTGACCTCGGCTTTTTAGAAGCGCTGAAGGGAAAGCGCACAGTTCTAACTTCCCACTCCCTAGGCGATCCGGATGGGCTGGGGGCTGCATTTGCGCTTAAGAGCTATTTAGGCAAAGCGTCAGTTGTACCAGCAGACAGCATAACTGCGCTTTCAAGAAAGCTGCTTGAGCATGCTGGCCTAAAACTTGATGAACCTTGCGAACGTGATGCGCTCATAGTTCTAGACTGCAACTCACGCATCTTAATGGGCAGGTTTTCAACTGCAAATACATATGCAGTGATAGACCATCACTCCGCACACAGTGATCCAATCGAGTCTGAGCACAAGTTCATAGATGAAAGCTATTCCTCAACCTGCGAAATAGTTTATGAATACCTGCGGGAAAAGAAATTTTCTTTAGAGCCAGAAATTGCGCTGCTGCTAGCAGCAGGCATAATTCTTGATTCTGCAAATTTCAGAAACTCACACGAGCGCACCTTTACCTACATGGGCGAGCTTTTGAAGCTTGCTGAGATTGAATACAAAGACCTCATGGGTCTGCTTGAAATGCCCCGCAACCTTTCACAGCGAATGGCTGTTCTGAAAGCATGCCAGCGAGCAAAAATTGATAGGCAGGGCGACTATTTAGTTGCAACCTCGCGGGTAAATTCATTTGAATCATATGCAGCAGAATCCCTTTTAGAGCTGGGTGCAAATGTCTCATTCGTAGGCTATGCTGGCAGGGATGCGCGCATTTCAGCCCGAACTTCCCTGAGGCTTGCACCTAAGGTGAAGTTGACTGACATAATGGCTGAAGCAGGCAAACTATTAGGCGGAAGCGGAGGCGGCCACCCTGGTGCAGCCGGTGCAACAGGTCCGAATGCAGACAGGCTGGATGAGGCTCTAGATTTATGCTCTAAGCTCGCACTACAAAGGCTGAAATAATGGAATTAACTGAATTTCAAAAGGAAGTTCTGAAGGAAGTTTCACGAATTCCAAAGGGCGAGGTAAGAACTTATGCTCAAATAGCCCGTGCAATAGGCAGGCCGAAGGCAGCGCGCGCAGTTGGGAATGCACTAGCGCGCAACCCCTACACACCCAAAATACCCTGCCACCGCGTAATTCGCTCAACTGGTTCAGCCGGAGGCTACTCTGCAAAAGGTGGAAGGAAGCGCAAAATTGAGCTTCTGAAGCGCGAGGGGGCTCTCTAAAAATATATAAATGGCGGGCTATGAAAGACAATACAATGCGCGACACGATTTCAGGCGCATTTGCGCTCGCACTGGGCTGTATAGCCATGTACATCGTTTACCTCTCATTAAACGCACCCTACCACTCCGATCTTCCAGAGCCTTCCCTGCCCTCAGTTGAAATGCCAACCCCCTCACCCGTATGCACAGAAGGCGAGCAGCTGGCCTGCACCCTTCCCAGCGGATGCGAGGGCATGAAAATGTGCTTCAATGGCCAGTGGACTGATTGTATAGTTCCATTTGTATGCGAGCCAGGCTCAACGCGCTCGTGCATATACAAACCAGAGGGTGCGAACTGCGGCACTCATGGTATGCAAACTTGCAATGAATGCGGTACTGGATGGAGTGAATGCGCATGAATTCAAAAAAACAAGGCTTTATATTCACAGTAGATGCCTTTGTAGCCCTAATTTTAGTTTCGCTTATAATATTCGTAATAGTCTACCAGCTTTCAATTCCATCAGCATTCTTCTCCCAGCAGGTTCAAACCTATGATTATGCGCGCGATGTGGTGGGCACTCTGAGCACGCTCACCATAGGCGATTTAAAATCAGGCCCTGACAGCAATATATGGATACCGATTTACCCGGAAGAGAGCGAGGATGATCACACTGTGATTGAGCAGATTGTAAAGGAGCACCTTAACGGAGATGCTGGAAGAAGGGATCAACTGATCAGTCTGCTCACAACAGGCACTTCACCCCTTATACCTGAAAGGTATGGCGCAAGCATAAGCGTAAAGGTGGGTAATAACTGGCAGGAAATAGCCGTACCAGGACGCGATACCGTACCATTCACTAGAATTCAGTCAAGCGCAAGCTATGTTCTGATGGGCTATGCAACCAGCTTCACTCCAGACGAGGAATCTAATTTCGACTATCCTGTCAACAGCCCCAATGCAGACTATTGTGCGGGTGGAGGCGGTGTGATGCCCTGCGCAGACTTTGCATTCGGTCAAGATGGCGATGATCTTACCTACACAGGCGGAACCCTTCTGGGGCCAACAGTGATAAGGGTGAATATATGGACCTGAGCAAAAATTCAACCCGGCACACAAAGAAGGGCTTTTTCTTCAGCGGCGCAGTTGCAATTCTGCTCGTGCTTCTAATAGCCTCAACCACTCTTTGGCTTTTATACTCTCAGTCAAAAGCACAGCGCGCACCCCTGCTTACGCAGGGCCAGAACCTTCAGAATTTCGAGCAGAGCCTTCTTACCTATAATGAACGCGCTTTGCAAGTAGGGGCCGAGCTTTCGCTTTTTGAAACCAACAAGCGCATCTTCGATACCCAAACTCTCTATAATACTGAAGCAAATCTTCAGAACTATTTCTGCACAAGCTCCTCTAACCCAAGCAATCTCGAAGACGCAATGAATGACTGGCGCACCGAGGTTATAGCACTTGGAGATGAGCTTGGCTTGGATGTTGACATAAGCTTTGGCACCTGCCAAATTTCAATGGCCGACTTCGACACGGTGCAAGTCGACTACCCGATCTCCTACACCATTACAGATAGGGGCACAGGCGTAACCATTGAGGATGACGTTAGTGAGCCCGCGCTTATAGACATAAACGGCTATGATGATGCACTTGTATTCTATTCAACATATAACAAGGTATTTGGCCACGCTGGCGAAGGCATGATGAAACAAATTTGGTTTAATGAGGATTTGGATACTTTGGGGGAACTTCAACTCCAAAACTGCAAAGGAGAGTGGGCTAGTCCCTGTGTTGGCTTGCGCGGCAAGGGTTGGTTCTACGGCAAGACCACTGATTTCTGGAATCCCGTTAATGACGAATGCTACCCAGATGCAGATGAAAAGAAGAGCTGCATTGCGGTGGTTTACGATATTGGAGTGGTTCCTGACTTTGATAAATTGAATGAATATGGCGCAATAATAGTAGTTGGAGAGCCCACTGACTGGATACTGGGCTATGCGCCGCCCAACACGCCGCAGTTCTACTGCCCGGATGCGCCAACTACACCAGTCTATATTCACGAAGATACTGAATGGTGCCTTGACTGCCTGCGCTATTCTCCTACCGGGCTTATTCAAGGAGAGTGCGAAAACGTGAATGACCCTTTGTGGAAAGTTAGGCTGGGGGTGTTCGCAGGTGAGATAGACGTGCCCTTCATAACCGTACCCTCACTTGCAGATTCTGTTGACGGCTTTGATCCAGCAGAGCTCATAGGCAAGTATCTAATTATAAATTCGGGCACCTGGCACAACACCATCTCAGGCCATCCTGACCAGAAGCGCCTATGGACTGTTGAAAATTTGAGAGCAGTTTCAGTATGCGGCTTCTACGTGAACAACCCGCGCGCGCCCAATTTCCTTCAGAGAATGACTGATGACTGGATCTCTGATTCATTTGCAGGCGATCCAAACGGAATTGAAAGCTTCCTTATAACCAAGCACATCCCAAATGTTTACAAGCCCAATCTGCCTGCTGATGCAGATGTATACTCTAATATAGACTACATAGCGGGCAGATACCTGCTTGCACCAACCCTCCCCCCAGTGCCTGACAATGATGAGCACAAGGCAAAGGCAATGCCGGGTTGCAAGACTTGGGAGCAGTGCTCATATTTCACTTCTGTAGGTCAAGGCTGCCCATTCGGCCACTTTGCATTTGATGATCTGCACTGGGATGACTATGATCCAGCAGACCGCCTGGCATGCATAGAAGGAGGCGTTTATGCTTCATGCGAGGACAACACGCCATAAGCTGATGAACATGGAAAGAGCACAAGCGAGCATAGAATTTCTGGTTCTAGTAGCCTTCTTCATGATCTTTCTGATCCCACTAGCCCTTACCATGCTTGATCTATCTTCAGAAAAGGGCGATGAGAGCTCGCTTGCGCAGGCCTATCAGCTTGGAAGAAGGCTTGCAGATAATGCTGATGAAATCTATTTACAAGGGGATGGAGCAACCACTGTTGAAAACATGCTCTTCCCCTCAAAAGTTTCTGATTTTCAGCTTGTAAATTATGTAGATGCAGATGGTCAGAGCAGGGGCGAGATTACGATAACAGTGGAAACCAGAAACGGGCCTTCAGACATAGTTTTCCTTACTCTCGGCCCACTTGATTATGGAACCTCGCCCCTGATTAATTATTTAGGTGCAGGCACAAAGCCAGTGCGCATAACAAATACTGGAGGGCAAGTGGTGATTGAATATGGAGGCTAGAAAAGGACAGGCTGCACTGGAATTTCTGCTGCTGGCAGCCTTCTTCCTCTTCATATTCCTTCTGCTTACAGGCTATTTTGCAAGCCTTCAAAGAAGCCAGATTGTGGACAGGGAATATTTGCTTGCAAGCGAGGTAACTTCGCGCATAGCCTATGAGGTGCATGCAGCACTGCTGGCAGGCCCTGGCTATGAAAAGAGCTTCGTACTTCCCTCAACCCTTGGAACGTCTGAATATGAGCTTAGAATAACAAATTACGATGAGTTTGCAACTGCCTATGCAGAGGTTAGGTGGACCAAGGGAGGCACTGAATACGAGTACTCCTCACCCTTAGCTTCAAGGAATTTATGGACCGGAAGCACTCCCATACTTGATGCAAACCCCCTCACCCTAGACCCCGATGAAAAAATAAACATAAAACGCGTGGAGCTCCTGCCAGGAGAAACTGGAAATGGTGGTAAAATTGAATTCACTCAATAAAACTTTAAGGGGCCAGTTCTTTTCATTCGACGTGATAGCAAGCTCCGTAATCTTCCTCCTGGCATTCTTCCTACTTGCATTCTACTGGATAAATGCGCAGAATCAATTAGCACAGCAAACCTATGATCTGCAGAGCGAGGCCGAGAGAATTGCAAATCAGCTTATGGTTCCAGATACCGAACCACCACCGAGCCAGTGGTATGCTGAATTCTGGGATTATGCGGTGATCGGCGGGGGCGATCCCAATGCGCGAAAGCTTGATGATTATGTAATGATTCCTTTCATTCGCTTTGTATCAAATTCAGAAACACCAAATGAAATAGACCCCTGGCTATTCATAGATTTTGGAATGATGTGCAGCGGCACAGGCCTTCCAAGCGGCTCCTATTACTACGCAGAAGTCAAGGAAAAGCTCGGCATACCGCAGTATGAGTTCTGGATTACTCTTGAGGATACAGATGGAACTCCAATCACAGTGCAAGGACCAGTAACTCCCTATATTGGAGGCAGCCCACCATATGCCGCAGAAGCAGGCAAAGATCCCGCAAATCACCCAACCACGCCTTCAGAGATTGCAACTGCAGAGCGCATAGTACTGATAGATGCAAGGCCTGACAGCAATCCACACGAACTGGTAAAGCTCCGCGTGCAAGTATGGCGTCCGTAATTCAATTAACGCATATAAAGTTTAACTGCCAATCCTCAATTCTGAGCAGGGGGGTGATGTTGATGATCATTGGAGTACCAAAGGAGATTAAGGATAATGAGAGCCGCGTTGCATTAACTCCTGCAGGCGCTGTTGAGCTGAAGCGCAGCAAGCACTCAGTTATAGTTGAGAAGAATGCGGGAGCTGAAAGCGGCTTCAAGGATGAGATGTACAAAAAAGCAGGAGCTGAGATAATCGAGAGTGCGGATGAGGTTTTCAAAAAGGCTGATATGATTGTAAAGGTAAAGGAGCCCCAGCAATCAGAGCTCAATATGCTCAGAGAGGGGCAGATTCTATTTACCTACTTGCACTTGGCAGCTGACAGGAAGCTTACCGAAGGCCTTCTGGCTACAAATGCAACTGGAATAGCCTATGAAACGGTTTCCGAAAACGGCTATCTTCCTCTGCTTGCGCCGATGAGCGAGGTTGCAGGCAGGATGTCGATTCTAGTGGCAGCGCATTATTTACAGAAGCCCCATGGCGGGAAGGGAGTTATAATGCCCGGAGTGCCTGGCACAAAACCAGCCAGTGTTCTGATACTCGGCGGAGGATTCGTTGGCACCAATGCGGCAACAGTTGCCTACGGCGTGGGTGCAGATGTTACAATTCTGGAGAGGAGCATTCCGCGCATACGCACTCTAAAAGATCTTATGCCAAAAGCAACAATTTTGAAATCAAACCACGCAATTCTGGAGGAGGAGTTGCAGGTTGCAGATGTGCTGGTGGGAGCTGTTTTAGTACCTGGAGGAAAAGCTCCTAAGCTCGTGAGCAAGGACATGGTCGCAAGCATGGAGCCTGGCTCTGTAATAGTCGATGTGGCTGTTGATCAGGGAGGTTGCACGGAAACTACCAAGCCAACTACGCATTCAAACCCGGTTTATGAAGTCGAGGGCGTAGTTCACTATGGAGTTACCAACATGCCTGGTGCATACCCCCGCAGCTCGACAATAGCACTCACCAATGCAACTTTGCCCTACATGCTCTTGCTTGCAGATGGAGGAATCAATGCGGTTAAGGAAAACCCCGCACTGAGATTGGGCCTGAACACCTATAAGGGCAAGCTCACCTGCAAGGGGGTTGCAGATGCCTTTGAAATGAAATACTTCGACCCTGAAAATCTGCTCTGAGCACGACAGTTTTAAATTTAAATATTTTTTCATAACTAGGTTATGCTACTGGGTAAATT
>QMVF01000007.1 GCA_003660965.1 Microcaldota archaeon | reverse complement strand
GCTTTGCAAGCTTCTCATCCTCAACCAGTATATGGCTTGCCTTAACTTCTTTTGTCATAAAATCACCAGTTAGACGAATAAAAAATCTAATGCTTTATAAACCTAACGAATTCAGGTGAATTCATGAAAGAATGGGATGAAAGATTTGCACGCAAAGGCGAGCTTTGGGGGGACGAGCCTTCACTAGGTGCGAAGCTAGCACTAGACTATTTTGAGAGGAAGAAGGTGCGCAAGATTTTAGATGTAGCCTGCGGCTATGGCAAGGATAGCCTGCACCTTGCGCGCAAATTCGAGGTTGTTGGAATTGACTCTTCTGTAGTGGGTATTCGCATGGCAGGTGAGAGGGCTACTGAAAAAGGGCTTTCGGCCAAATTTTTACTAGGGGATGTGCGCATGATGCCCTTTCCACCCGAAAGCTTTGATGGAATTTTATGCAATGGCATACTGGCGCACATGATAAATGCTGAGAGGCCCAAGGTTGCAAGTGAAATTGAGCGCGTACTGCGCAGAGGGGGCTGTTTGGTGGTTTCAGAATTCTCGGCAGACAGGAAGCCTGAAGGAGCTAAAGAAGTTGAGCCTGGAAGCTTCCGCGAGCACGATAATATGATTCATCATTACTTCAGTAAGCAGGAGCTGCAGGCACTATTCCCGACCGTGGAAGTTGAGCTGAGCGAGGAGAGAGAGGAGAAGCGGAGGGAAGGCAGGAAGGCGAGGCTTAAGTGGGTTATGGCAGGGGTTAAGAGGTAGAAGTTTCCGCAAGTTCCTTCAAAACACTCATCGCCTTTTCAGCCTTTGGCTTTGGGACCAGTAAATGATCATGATGGAATGCAGAAATTGCGTTCACGCTTATACCATGCTTTGCAAGTGCATTCGTAATTGCTGCTAAAAAGCCCACAGCCTCTAAATCAGAATTCACATTGAGTGTGATGAGCGCGTGAGGTGCTGATGCTTTGGCATGCTCAGGCAAGTTGAAGCGCGATGCTTCTGGCATTATCAAAGTCATACCCTCGCGCTCCTTGAACACACCCATGGAGCCTGCTATCAGCTCTTCGGTGAGCAGTTCAGAGGGCATGCTGGCTATCAGGTAATCACCGCGCAACTCGGGCTGCATTTCCTTCAAGAGCACATTTAGATCTTTGGTAGGCATATAAATTCCTAGTGTGCTATTAGACTTCTACGCAGACCCACATGCAGCAGATGTCTACAACTTGGTAGCCGCCCAAAGTCATCTGCCTTTCATAGCAGTTATTGTAAGCAAACTCGTAGCAGTAGTTCGGGGATTCTCCATTAAGGGACCAATCCTCATAGCCGTATTGAGCTGCAATTTCATCGCAGTCAGTTTCGCCTCCGCCGTTTCCGCCACCATCATATTGAACGCACTTGCCATCTACGCAGTAATGGGTGCTTGGGCATGCCATTGATGCGCCAGTGCACCAGCCTCCCTGACCACACCAATTCTCATTCACATATTGCTCCATTCCGGGCACGCATGAATCGGTGATTCCATTTGGATTGGATGCATCATAGCAAGTTCCCTTTGTGTAAATATCCTGTCCATCGGTATCATAGCACTGGTAGCCCTCAGGTATTTCATCCATGTAGCAGCAACAGTCATCCACCTGCGTTTCGCCCTCATAAAGCCAGGGCTTACCGCACTGCCCATCATAGCCACCATAATAGCCTAGCTCCTTGCACTGATCATAGCAGCTCATAGGCTCTGGAGTACTGCAATTGATTACATTTATAGTTCCAAGGTCAGTTATGCACTCGCCGCAGATGGCTCGGAAGTCAAACAGTGCCTCGCCGCCTCCTGCTCTGCTCTCTGCATAATGACCGTTTTCATCAAGCACAAAGGTGGGTGTGGTTGGATCGCGCTTCCAGTCTCCCCCATCTGTTCTGTAGTAAAGATCGCAGGTATCAAGAGGTGCGCCATAAACATGGCCAACCACCCACTCACCTATGCAAACAGTGTACTTTTCAAACTCAATGTCGCACACCAGATCCTCGCACTGCGCGTTGCTGCAGCCATACGGGCAAATGGTTGAGGAGTACTTACAGTTTCCCTCAGCGCATGCACCATTATAGTACAAAATATTCCCGTCACAGTAGTCCTGACAGGTAATGCCCTCGCACGCATCACCTACACACAGGCCGAATTCGCAGCCGTGCATGCAGTCAATTGCAGAGTACTCGCACTGCCCGTCAATGCACCTGCCATTGTACATTCTTGTATTCCCATCACAGTAATCCTCACATACCACGCCTGCACAAGGATCGGGGTTGCAGCTTGCATTCTCGCAGCCGAATTCACAGGTGGTTTCATCAACCAGAGAGCAGTTTTCAAGTTGGTAAGCAAGAGTCAGCTCATCCTTGCACAGCCAGCCCTCCTCACAGGTCTCAGTCTCTTCCTCCTCTTCAGGCGGTTCGGCTTCAGGCACCTCTTCCCCTTCCTCACTTGGAAGTTCAGGCACTTCGACCTGCTTTCCGCTCTCGCGCAATTCAGTTAGAGCTCCGTACAAAAGGAGCAGGGTAAAAATCAAAAGTATTATTACCAGCGTATTTTGTATAACTAGCAAGATATCTTTCATACTTCTGCATCTTCCCCGTACTATTTATACTTAACGATTTGAATTTGACGAATTTACGGGCTTTCCCCTGATTAAATTCTGATAGGTGGAAACCCACCTGCAGGGTTGAAGATTACGGGTTGTGGGAAGGGCTCAAAGCATAACGAGTATGCCAAAGGGTGGGTTGAGGATTTCAAAATTTTTTTCCCTTATGCAATTCGCAACCTGATTCCGAGTAGCTATTTTGGTCATAGGACTGTGGGGCCTGAAAGAACACTCTATCAAGAATTTGGAGAGCTGATGGTGGAAGAAGTTAGGAAAAGAATGGAGCACATTACAGAGGATGCGAGGAATGGAAGCCTCGAGGCAGAGAAGGCAAAGGGAGAGGATATTGAATTCCTCTAGAGGTGGCAATGAGTTATGCACAAGGAGACGGGCAAAAGATGAGCAAGTATTTACAGTCAGAACTAAAGGCAGACAGACTGGATGCTGAAGCAGCGCAGTTCCACGGCCATTTCATTTCTAGTTTGCAGGCGCTTGCTAACATAATATAAGAGAAAGAGCCAAAGCCCCACACAACAGTCATACGCGAAGCGACTGGCGAAACTGGGGCTGAGCGAATGCGAAGCCTCAGGCGACCGTCAAGCGCAAGCTTGGCGGGTTTTGCACGAAGTGCAAAGCCTCAGGCGAGAATTTCAACCGTTCTTTTCTTTCGTTAACGTTTCTTTTCTTCTGAAGAAAAGAAAGGTTATTGAACTCGCGACCTCGTCCTTATCAGGAACCAAGGTTCCCGATACCCTCCTTTCGAGAACCTTTCCGTGGGTTTTCTTTTCCCGGGGGCTTTTCTTTTACAAAAGAAAAGGGCCCTACCAAGGACGCGCTCTACCTCTGAGCTACTGAGGCGCAAGAAACCTCTTGCGGGTTTCTTGCCATCTTCCAGCACCCCTTACTCAAAACAGGTTTTTAAGAAGAATGGTATCCTCGCGGCCAGGCCCTACGCTCACCATTGCCAGCTTAGCCTTGCACTTCTTGGCTATGTGCTCCACATAGCACTTGCAGTTCTCGTGCAGAGCATCATAGCCCTTCTCTGCAACTGCTCTCCATTCTTCCCCGCTCAAATCAGGCCAGCCTGCGAATTCCTCGTAAACAGGTTTACAGCGAGCGAGCGCCGATGCGGATTGCGGGTGTTGTTTTGTGCGCTTTCCATCAAGTTTGTAAGCTTTGCAAACCTTTATTGAGTCAAGCCCGCCCAAGGTGTCAAGCTTGGTAATGCATAAGTGATCAGCTCCGTTGATCATCGCAGTATATCTAGTTGCAACTAGGTCGAGCCAGCCGATGCGTCTGGGCCTGCCAGTGGTTGTACCGTACTCCTTGCCCTTTTCCCTTATCTTATCTGCAAGCTCGCCCTCAATCTCGCTTACCAAAGGCCCTGCTCCAACTCGCGAGGTGTAGGCCTTTACAACTCCGAGCACACGCTTTATGCGCTTAGCAGGCACCCCGCACGAAGTGCAAACGGCACCTGCAGTTACGTTTGAAGAAGTAGTGTATGGGTAAACCCCGTGATCTACGTCAAGCAGTGCGCCTTGCGCACCCTCAAAAAGCACCTTCTGTTTCTTCTTCAGGAAATCATTGAGCGCATAAACAACATCACCCACATAAGGCTTTAGCTGCTCTCCATAGTTGCGGTAGGTTTCGGTGAAATTTTGAATTTCATCTGCATTCAAATTATAAATCGATGCTGTCTTCTTCTTGACTTCCTCCAAAAATTTCGCGCGCTCATCAAAAGCATCCAAGCCTACCAAATCACACATGCGCAGACCTATTCTATCGGCCTTGTCTGCATAAGCAGGCCCAATTCCCCGCTTGGTAGTGCCTGCTCCAAACTTTCCCTTCAGCTTGTCGCTTGCCCCATCCAGCAGCTTATGGTAAGGCGTAACTACGTGAGCCTTTCCATCTATAAGCAGGCTGAAATTTGGCGAAGCACCTTTTGCTAGTTCAATTTCCTTGAGCAAGGTTTCTGGATCAATTACCATTCCAGAGCCCATCATCACGCGCTTTCCCGCCAGCACGCCGCTCGGCATTAAATGGAACTTGTGTACCTTGCCGCCAACTATAACTGTATGGCCTGCATTCGCTCCTCCATTGAAGCGCACGACCACATCCGCATCCTTTGCATAATAGTCAACTACCTTACCCTTACCCTCATCGCCCCATTGCAAGCCTACAACTATGGATGCAACCATGCATAGGCATATGCAGGCAAGTATTAAGTATTTTCAACTGCCTTTGTTGGGCATGAGAAAACTAGAGCATCTTAAGAAGCTTAAGCGAGGGCCGCAGGTGATCCTGCCCAAGGATTTTGGAATGATAGTTGCATTTACAGGCATTGGTAAGAAGAGCGCGTGCATAGATGCTGGCAGTGGAAGTGGTTGGTTAGCTTGTATGCTCGGGAACATATGCAAGCGAGTGGTGAGCTATGAGAGGCGGGAGGAATTCGCAGAGCTTGCGCGGGAGAATGTAAAGAGAATGGGTTTGAAGAATGTGAAGGTTAAGCTGAAGGATGTTTTTGAGGGAATTGATGAGAAGAATGTTGATTTGGTGGTACTTGATTTGGCTGATGCAGAGCGGGCGGTTGCACATGCATACAAAGCACTCAGGCAGGGAGGCCATTTGGCTGCCTACCTGCCGCATGCTGAGCAAGTTCAGAAATTTGTACGCGAGTGCGAAGCACAGCAGTTCGGAGATATATTTACAATTGAGTGCATAGTGCGCGAGATGCTGGCGCGTGAGCATGGCTTCAGGCCAGACACAAAAGGTTTGTGGCATACGGGCTATCTGAGTTTTGCTAAGAAGCAAGGGAGGGCCTGAAGAAAACTGCAAGTATAAAATCGTTTGGAATCCAAGTAAATAGTATGAAAACTGCTTTCTCTGCCCTGCTTATTGCAGTTCTTTTGCTTAGTGGATGTGCAAATCAGGCACACACGCCCACACCACCTGATGAAACCGTTGGCGAGCCCGAAGTTGTGGAAGAGGATGAAACCGGTTCTTATCAAGATGAGGAGAAATTTGATGATGAGGAAGGGGATGAAATGCTGATGCCGGGGCTGGAAGGTGCGGAAGTTTACGTTGAAGTTGACAAACAAGAGTATGGTGAAAATGAAGTTGTGAGAATAACTGTAAGCAACCGAGGCGATGAGGCGGTTTATTATTTGAAGGGCTGCGGAGCTTCTTACAATTTGCAGTATGAAAGTGAAGCAGGAATTGTGGAGAAGTATGTTGATGGGTTTCAATGCCCGGTTGATCATGTCTATGAATTTACTGCAATAAGACCTGGCGAGAGTACGAATTTTGAGTGGGATCAGAACGCATACCATACGGTGCCGTACTACACGTACTACGGAATCATGCCCGGAACTTACAAAATAAAATTCACATACAAGGCGGGAGAGGAGTTTGAAGGAAAAACCCTTACCCTGGATAATTTTGAGGATGTAGTGGAATTCTACAGCATGAGCGTTGCTGGGGGAGAGGCATTTTCAGATGAATTTGAAATAACTACACCCGCAACTGAGCCTCAAGTAGAACCGCCTAATGAAAAGGGGGTTTTGGTTTATACTGACAAGAGCGAGTATGGGGAGGGGGAGACTGTAAGAATCACGGTGATGAACAACCTCAACCGCGAGGAGCCGGTCTACTACCTCTACGGCTGCATTGACCTTTATGGAGTTTACAAGCTCGAAGGTGAGGGGTTTGAAGCTCGAAGTTTGGGCCATATATATTGTCTTGCAAACCCAACAATTGAGAGCCTTGAATATGGCGAGCAGATAGTTCTAGAATGGAATCAGAAAATTGAAGTAGAGGTGGAGGAGAGTTCCTTTGGCCCATACTATGATTATGTGCGCGAGCCAGGGATTTATAAAATAGGCTTTAGATTTTACTCAGACCAGAACGCGCAGAATGAGGAATGGGCGTACTCTGAGGAGATTGAATTAGTTGAGAGCATCTCTGAAGTCGAGAGCTAGCTTCAAAATCTGCTCATTTGTAAGCCTGAATGCGCGTTCATCTGCAAGTGAAAGCGAATTTGCAACTTTCTTAACCTCCTGCTTGCTTCTCCCAAACATATGTGCAGAATCGACTAGTGAATTGGCAACTCGCTTCTTCTTGTGCTGGAATAGCGCATTTATGAAGTTGGCTTGGAATTCAGTTGCAGTGAAGTTTTTCTTTCGGAGCTCGATTATAGCAGAATCCACCTTGGGAGAGGGCTTGAATGCTCTGTGCGGAACCTTTTCAAGCCCCCAGATGTCAAAATGCAATTGACTCATCACTGAAAGCCTAGAGCGCTTCCTATCACTAGGCTTAGCAAGCATGCGATCCACAAATTCCTTCTGCAGGCACAGAACTGCGCGGGTGAAATTCATGCCTGTGAGTTTGAATAGAAGAGGTGCGGAAATTGAATATGGCACGTTTGAGATTACGAGGTCGAAATGCTTGCCCTTCAAATCAAGCTCAAGGAAATCTGCGTGAATAATTTCAAGATTTTCAAATTCAACAAGTAGGGGAAGGAGCCTTTGAACCAAGCGCTTGTCAACCTCAACTGCAACCACTTTTTTTGCACGGGAGGCAAGCAGCCTGGTGAGCCTCCCATCCCCTGCACCCACCTCGAGAACCAGCTTGCTGTCTGGCTTTGCATAATCGACTTCGCGGTTCAGCACTCGCACGTCTGAGAGGAAGTTCTGGCCAAGCCTTTTTGCATGGGCTTTCATGGCCTGCGCTCCATAGAATGGGAAGGGGGCCTTACAAATAAGTAGTGCTTCTCCCCGCCCCTGAGCTCCTGTTCAATGCGCTGTACTAGAAGGTTTGCAGGGTCTGGCAGGAGCGAAACGCGCTTTGCTATGTCAGTCATGCTTTCAAATGGCTTCTTCTCGCGTTCACTCATTATGGCAGTGAGGTGCTTTTTTCCAACCCCTGGCAGCAGGTTGAGCTGGTTGATCCTCATAGTTATGGCGCCTGATCTGTTGAAAAAGTTCACGAATTCCATCTCCCTCTTCATTATAATTGAATGAATCGCATTCTTCAGCTCATTCTTGGCACTTGTAGTCAGCTGGGAATAGTTGATTCTTCCCTTTATGTGGTCTATCTTGTCCCTGTTCTCCTTGCCCACATTTACAACCTCGCCCACTGCGGTGGTTTTATCAGGCTTTAGAGTTGCCTCTAGCAGGGTAAAGTACTTGTTGCCCAGAAGCTGTACTATGGGCTGCTTGGTCATATCCGTTGATTTACCCAATGGCAAATAATCAATAACTGTAGCGGTTTCTTCAAGCTGCAACATCGCGCTCACCCCCGTCAGGAAGTTTCTTCCTTTTCGGCTTCTTCCTCAGCAGGCTTCTCGGCTTTCTTTGGTGTCGGAGGCTTATCTGCTCCCTTCTTCAAAATACCCAGTATCTGCGTTGCTTCCTTGTCAGTGAGCGTATAGCGCTCCTTTGAAACGATGGCTGTGAGCTGCTCCTTGTTGGCTGGCAGCATATCAATTAGTTTGGTGGCCACCTCGGGAGTGAGCTTCTCTATCTTTATAAGCTCCTTCTCCATGGCCTTGGCTGCTTTTGCGCTTGTCTTCGAAACTTTTTGAGCATAATCAAGTGTCATCTGCTGCTCAAAGGAGAGCTCGCGCGTTTCCTTCTCAGCTTCCAGAAGCTCACGCACTTCAGCTATGGAAACGGGTTTTACAGAATCTATATATCGACCAATCATACCCTCACCTTTGTTAGATGCACGCCGTCTATTATGAGCCTCTTGACTGCGTTCATGTCTGTAATTTCAACCTCATATGCGCTTCCGCGCATTCCCACAACCCTGCCTGTTCTGCCCCGATAGCGCGGGTGGGGCATTGACTTGCCACCTCTTGGAGTAAGGTGCACGGAATCACCTAATTTGAACGACTTGAGCCTGCCGCTAACTGTAAGCTCGGTGCGGCTTCTCTTTCTAAGAAGCCTTGTTCTCTTTGATAGCTTGCCCAATGAACGCTTCATAGTACAGCCCCTCCTCTGCCATATCTTGGCTTTCAAAGCTTATATAAATATACCCTTTAAATAGGGCTTTTATAAACCGGTTTAAAAAGCCGAGGTGGGTGGTGGCTTGGCTAAGAAGAAAGCAAGGAAATCTAGGAGTGGTTCAAAGAAGAAAAAGAAGAGAAAAATTGAACCGAAGTTTAAGATTGAGAACATAGTAGCTAGCGCTAATTTGGGAGTCGAACTAGATCTCTATGCAATAGCACAGAGAGTTACTGATGTAGAATATGAGCCAGAGCAGTTTCCTGGTGCTATTCTGAAGCTCAAGGATCCGAAGGCATCGCTTCTGCTTTTCAAAAATGGAAAGGTAATTTGTACTGGAAGCAAGAGCGAGGCTGAAGTGAAGTACGCTTTAGAGCGTGCTATTAAGCTGCTGATGCTTGAATGAGCCTAGGTGCCTAAAATTCCAGATGAGTTTAGTGCAAAGGTTAATAGAGCAACTGTTAGGCCTGCAAGAAGCATTTTTACCCCAGATATGAGCCAGAACTCCTTTGAAATGCGCCCCAGAAATGCGCCCAGGCCAAAGAATATGCCAAAGCAGATTCCAAGCGATGCACGGTAGGCTAGATCGACCTCAATAATTCCTTTTCCTGCAAATAAGAAAGGGGAGAGTGTTATTAGGCCTGCCAGAAAAGGAGAAAGCGCGTTTACTCCACCCACCATATAGCTTGCAGCACGTGAAGCCTCGCCTATGTAGCTCGAGTCCAGTTTTCTGAGCATAGATCGCTCGAGCTTGTTGAGCTCCCTCTGCCTCTCCGCAGCCTCAGTAAGAAAGGCGCCCCATAAACCGGAAATGCCTATGGCCAGAGCAGTGCTCATGCCCACTGAGAAAACGAGTACTGGATTTGATACCCGCGCCAAGTAAGAGCCAATTATAAGGCCGAACATGGTGAGAGCTCCGTCGAATGCATTCATTACGAAATAGCGTCTTGCTATTTTGCTCATGCCTGTAATTCGCTCATAGCTCCTGTATTTTTTCCTAAGAGTGTTTAGCATTCTTTCATGCACCTAGAACCACCGTCTGATTAATAGTTCAGGAAGGATTGATCAACTTTTTGCCGCTTGCCACTTTGTCTATACTGTGAATAGTTGCCCCATACCTGTCTAGAGCGGCATTGATCTTTTCAAAGTTAAGGCTGCTTCCTTCAAGCGTTATTTTTACGGTTTCCACCCTTCTATCTATTTCTAGCACGCTAATCTCGACGCCATCCACCCCATCCATTTCCCCCAGCTTTTTGGCCATGTCAACTATGGAGGGCTCGGAGGGCTTCAATACGTCGAGCACGAGCATCTTAAGCCTTGCCATAAGACCACGAAAGCATATTCTCTTTGTATAGATTTAAAAATGAGTGGGACCATAAATAGTATGTCAGCGGCCATAGGAGCGGGGAAACGCCGGAACCCTTTCCGAACTCCGAAGCTAAGCCCGCTCACGGCAACGCTTGTACTGCCTTCACGGGCGGGAACGCGCGCTGCTGCTGACACTATTACACTCGCCTAAACTGAAGGCTAATGAATTTATAGGCGCAGAGGCAATTCACCTTGATGATTCCATCAGGCTCGGAGCTTGCAATAGTTCTGCTTTTCTCACTAATTGGCGGTTTGGTTGCACTTCGCTTCAGGCAACCAGTGGTAATTGGCCTGCTCATAGCAGGCGCGCTAATAGGGCCCAATGCATTCGGCTTGGTGAGCCAGAGCGAGCTCATAAACACTTTCGCGGAGCTGGGAGCAATATTCCTGCTCTTCTCAATAGGCGTACACTTCAGCGTGAGCAAGCTGCTGCGCATAGGCGTGAGAGCAATTGTGGTTGCTGCTCTCAAACTCGCATTTGTATTCATAATTACGTATGAAGCTGCTCTTCTGCTCGGAATGGATCTTTTCAGCGCGTTTGTTCTAGGTGCAATTTTATCAGTAACCAGCACCGCACTGGTTGCAAAGATGATTAAGGATATGCATGTTACGCGCAAAATTGAAGCCAACATAATGATTGCAACTCTGATAATAGAGGATGTTTATGCGGTATTCCTTCTTACTCTCTTCTCAAGCATGAAGGTGCCTGGAGAAACCCTGCAATATCAGGAGCTTCTGATTCCGTTGATCAGTGCGCTTGTAATTCTTACTATAGCCTACATAGTCATAGGCAGAATTTTGAAGAGTTTACTCAAATGGGTTCTGAAGCACAGGAACGAGGAGGCATTGGTTCTGGTAGCCCTGGTGCTTGCAGTGGGCTTCAGCTATGCGGCAAGCGCTCTGGGCCTTGAGCCTGCAATAGGTGCGTTCATAGGCGGAAGCATGGCTGCTGCTCTGCCCGGGGGCAGAGTTATAGAGCAGAGCATTCTTCCGTTCACTGCTGCGTTCTCCTCGATTTTCTTCCTCTCAATGGGAATGCTGGTAGACCCGGCATCCTTCCTAGCACTGCTCCCGCTAATCATAGTTTTCTCGGCATTGAACATAGTTGCAAAATTCTTTGGAATGGGCATAAGCATGTACTTAACAGGGATGACTGGAAGGCAGGCAGTGTTTGCAGGCGTTGGAATGATATCAGTGGGTGAATTTTCACTTCTACTTGCACGGGATGCCGCCCCTTTGGTGGCATTTGACCTAATAGGCTTTACCTCTGCCATAGTTGTAATAACTGCAATTTCATACTCGCTGATAGCAGGAAGAGAAGAGGGGGTTTATCAGTTCGTAGTTAGAAATCTGCCTTACAATGTGCGCATGAGCCTCGCCTATTTCTCACATTACTTCAGGTCGGTAATAAGAAGCTTTGAGCCTGGTGGAAAATCATTCAGAACATTTATACGCGAGGGAGGAGATGTGCTTCTCAATGCGTCTGCAGTGATAGCGATTGTGGGAGCTGTGATTCTTCTGATACCGTATGCGGAGCGCGCAACTGCCCTGCCAGCAGGTTATCTGCTGCTTGGAGCAGCGCTTTTGATTTCGATGAAGCCAATTATGGGAGCGCTTGAATCTCTTAAGGAGATTCTGGATGATTTCAGCGATGCCTTTATGCATATGGGGAAGAGAAAAAGCCAGGTTAAGTTGAATGAACGGCTTATGAAGGATGCTGTGCTCTTCATGTTCTTCTTCCTGCTTTCCATGAACTTTCCGCTTATTCTAACCCTGCTGAGGCTTCAGAGCCTCTGGCCGCTTTCCTACATAGCACTTGCATTCAGCATGCTCGTATTATGGGACATGAGCCGTGTACTGCGCGTTCTGTTCGTTGGAACTGATGTAAAATTCGAGTAAATACAGGGGGTTTAAAATTGTAAAAATACATATCAATGGGCATGAAACTCGGGGTAGTTCAGGGAGGTATGCAGCCCGGAAACATCATGCGCACAATGCCGCCGCTCAGCTTCCATAAGCGAAAGCCATTAGTGACCATGCCATCCACCAAAATAGTGTATGCGCTGATAGACCCGTTTTTTGCCGAGAAGGTGAATCTGATAAACGAGCTTGAGCGCTTCCCTGCCGAGATGGGTGAGAAGGACCGCATAAGGTTCATGAAGCGCATGGGCGATGCGAAGCTTCTCATGTGGCAGAATGCGATTATGAAGGCCTCAGAAAATCAGAATGCATACTTCATGCTCATACCCGGAAGCAGCCTGTACCCTTTGAGCGGGCTGAAAAAATTGGCAGAAAGAAAATTAGGAAAGCGCTTTACATATGTAGATGCCTTTGAAAATGATTTGGAAGGCAGAAGTTATGAACTTGTGGAGAGACTGGGCAGGGGAAGCAGAATTCTTGTAAGCATGGGAGAGTACACGACCAGATGCGTGATTGAAAAGAGTGCCAGAATTGCAAAGGCGATGGGCATTAAATGGAATAGAGTGGTAGTTCTTAGAAGGTTGTCAGTAGACGGGGAGCATGAGGAGGGGGAGTTTGCAGACCCCCTCTCGCTTCCAGAGAGTGAGAGGATTAAAATGCTTCCGCCTGATCAAAGAAAGGCAGCGAGGAGAAGGGCAGGGGAGAGATTTGAAAGAAAGTTTGTGAAAAAGGCGGAAGAGGCAATATATGGTCCTAAACTGGAGTTAGCTACTCCTCAGTAAATACATCGTAAAACATCTTGCAGAATCTCTGCACGTTCCTGTCCAGCTCCTTCCTACCGTAATCTGTGAGGTAGTAGACCTTCCTCTTGCCCGAGACCTTGATCGTGACGGCTCGCTTCACCCTCAACACCTTGAGCGCGGGGTAGATGGTGCCTGGATTCGGCTTTGCCCCGCCCCTTCTCCTCGCAATCTCCTCGGCAAGCTGGCTGCCGCTCATGGCATGTTTAGAAAGTAGCCAGAGCATCATGAATGACAAGTAGCCCTTCATGTCCATATCGCATAATTCGAGGCAGGCCTTCTTCGGTTC
>QMVF01000006.1 GCA_003660965.1 Microcaldota archaeon | reverse complement strand
GGGGGTGATAAGGTCCAGTTTACCCCGTATTCCATTAGTTCCGAAATATTCTGCCATAGACTCAGAATTAATTCGAGTCAACGTAATTAAATCTTTCATGCGAATTCAACGCATGCTCAAACGAGCACTTAAGCTAAACACCTATTCCATAGCCTCGCAGGGAGCAGTACTTATAACAGGTGTATTGTTTGCTGTAATTTTGTCAAGGCTTGTGTCTGTAACTGATTACGGGCTGCTCACCTCCTTCATTTCCTTTGTGGTATTCATAACCATACTCTCAGATATGGGGCTGCGTACTACTGCAACCAAGTACGTGGGAGACGCGTTCTTTTCTAAAAAGAGCGATTTGTGGAAGTATATAACCCAGCTTACGACCCTCCGCTTCATTCTTGTAATAAGCATGGGTATAGCAGTATTTTTGCTAGCAGAACCGCTCTCTCGAACCATACTTCATGATGCTCAATATGCATTTGTATTTCAGTTTACAGGAATAGTTTCCATAATCTATTCCGCGATGCACTTCTTTGAAGGCCTGGTTTCGGCTGCCAATCGCTATGAGTATACATTTGCAGGATCTGCAATAACCAATGTTGGAAGGCTGGTTCTTCCAATAATTGCAGTTATGTTCATCTCGCCAACTGCGGAATGGGCAATTGCAGGGGTGGCTGGCGGATATCTTTTGGGTGCGGTTTCCTATTCCGTATTCTTCAGGAGAGTGTACGGCTTCAAGTTTGAATGGTCTGGGGGCCTAGGCGAGGAGATGAAGAGGTATGCAATATACGCTGCGCTCATAGGCTGGTCGGTTGCGTTTTTCAGCTATTTTGACACTGTGCTTCTCAACGCGTTCCTGAGCCCAGACCGGGTTGCACTGTACAAGGCGGCACAGCAGGTATTGATAGGCGTGGTTTCTCTCGCCCCCATATCCTACTTTGTAATATTCACCTTTTTTGTGGAATTGGAAGCTAATAAAAAAAGAAAGGAGCAGGTGGAAGCATATGCACAAGCATTGAAGTATGGCCTGGTTTTTTTCATACCCGTTTCAGTAATGATGTTCGTGCTTTCCTCTGAAATAATCGGCTTCCTGTTTTTGCCCACTTATGCAGCCTCTGCCCGGGCGCTCCAGGCATTTGCAGCCCTTCCGGCATTTTATTTCCTGTTCAATGTAAACATGAATGCATTATTTGCACGCGGGGAGATAAGGCCTGCGGCAGGGCTTTACATTCTTGCTGCAATTCTGTCAGTAGCCCTGAACGTCTTTCTGATTCCCATATTTGGATTTGTTGGCTCCGCCATAACCTATTCGGCCGCATTCATTGCACCCACTATCATATCAATACCTCTGCTCATGCAAAGGCTTTCGCTCGGAATAAATTTGAGGGCACTTGTAAAGCCTTTTCTGGCATCTGCAGTTGCGACCGCCTCAGTGCTTTTTGTAAAGAGTCAGATTACAGGGAATGAACTCTTATTAATAATCCTGTTCCCTGCTGTCTGCGCGGCAGTATATCTCGCACTTCTTGATGATGATGACAGGCGGGTGCTTAAAGCTCTTGTAGAGCTTTTCAGAGGCAAGGAGCGCGCTGCGTAGTGGTTTTAATTTATAGGGGCTATAAGAAGCCATGGCTAAAAAACGCAGACGGAAGAAGCCCTTTGCAACTGTAGTTATGATAAGCTATAATGGAGAGAAGCTCATAGATGATGCCATAAACAGCCTGCTTAAACAAACCAATAGGGAATTCGAAGTAGTTATGCTTGATGACTGCTCTACGGATTCTACTCCTGAAAAGATGAGAAGGGCGGCAGAGAGGTTTGAAAATAAAGGAATAAGGTGCAGAGTGTATGCAAACAAAAAGAACAGGGGGACTGGCTATTCTTGGAACCGGGCTGCCTCGCTTGCTGAAACCGAGTGGGTATGTTTTCTTGCTGATGATGACATGTACCTGCCTGAAAGAATGGAAAGTGTAAAGAGATTCATTCAGGCAAATCCAGATGTTGAATGGTTCTACCATGATGCAGTGGTTTTGAAGGAATCCACTGGTGAAAGGCACATATACATAACCCCAATATTCAATGCTGGCAAGAGGTCGATGGAAGTCTTCTTCAAAAATGTTCTTCAGAATAAATTCATATTCCACAATTCAGTTGCCATACGAAAAGACGTTTATGAAAGCGTGGGAGGAATTCGTGATTTGCGAGGGGTTGAAGATTTTGATTTTTGGATGAGGCTTATAGAGAAAGGACATTTGCCAATGAAACTTCGCGGTCCACCCCTTTTCATTTACAGAAGCAGAGGCCTAGACAGCAGCAAATTTCCATATGTAAGCTATTATGGTGCATTTACGCAGTCCATAAATGATTTTCTTGATAGGAATAGGGGAAAAAAGAGGGTTTATGAGCTGGCGCGGGAATTCAGAATTGGAGTTTACATATCGTATTTCCTAAGGTGCATGAGGCGTGGGAACCTTGTGCTTGCATCAAAGGTTTTGGGAGGTATGGTGAGGAAGGATTTTTCTGCTATTCAGTTTCTGAAAATGGCAGTGGCGAAATTCTTCAGAATATTTAAGGGGGAGAATTAGCTATCTTCCAATCTCCCTTCCATGCTTTACCAGAATTTCTGAAGTTTTCTGAACCACGTATTCGATTTCATCATGGGTCATATAGGGCCAGATGGGAAGGGAGAGGATGCGCCTGGCGAGCTTCTCAGTCTTTTGCAAAGGCATTTTCCTGTGGGGCAGCTGCTCAGAGTATGCCTTTTGCTCATGGCAGGGTATGGGATAGTGTATCTGTGCCTTGATTCCTGCTTTATCGAGCTCCTTCAGCACCTGGTCCCGTATTTCTGCATTTACCTGAATTACAAATAGATGGTATACATGATGTGCGTTTTCTCGCACCTTAGGAAGTTGCAGCAGATGGTTTGATTCCTGTTCTGAAAGACCTTGTGCATAGCTTGATGCAACGTCTATGCGTGATTGGTTCATTTCCTCAAGCCTGGAAAGCTTTGCGTTTAGAAAGGCTGCCTGAAGCCCGTCCAAGCGGGAGTTGAACCCGAAAACATCATGGTGGTATTTTTTATTTGAACCGTAGTTGCGCATTGAAATCAATTTCTCTGCGAGTTCGGAATCATCCGTGCAAATAGCACCACCATCGCCAAGTGCACCCAAATTCTTACCCGGATAGAAGCTGAAGGCTGCTGCAATTCCATAGGTTCCTGCATTCTTCCCACCCAGAGAAGCTCCGTGGGCCTGGCAGGCATCTTCAATCATCTTCAGGTCATGATTTTCGCAGAATTCATTGATGGCAGGCATGTCCGCGCACTGACCGTATAGGTGTACGGGCATTACAGCCTTTGTGCGCTTGGACAGTGCCTTTTGCATGGAAGTGTGAGAAAGGGTGTAGAAATCGTCGACTTCAACGAAGACGGGCTTTGCCCCAACTGCAGAAATTGCAAAAGGACTTGCCACAAAAGTATGGGAGGGAACCAGCACTTCATCCCCTTTCCCAATTCCAAGCGCTCTCAGGCTCAGAATAAGCGCATCAGTACCTGAAGCAACCCCGATTGCACGGCTGGAGCCCACGAATTTTGAAAAACTTTTCTCAAAGGCAGCTACTTCTTTCCCCAGAATAAAGGAGGATGAATTCAAAACTCTGGAGTAAGCTTGGTCGAATTCAGCTCGCATCTTCTCGTGCATTCTATTCAGGTTTACAAAAGGAATTTCCATTGGCTCAGCTCTTCAACCTCTGCCCTTCCTAACCGTGTTGTTTATGCGCTCCATGAGCTCGGTAACTATGACTCCAAAAGAGATGTCGGTGTCTGGCTTCTTTTTATTTTTAACACAATCTACGAAGTGAGCGGCCATGTTTGCAAGTGGCTCGCGCGAAGGCACATAGGGAAGGGTTGTGGAACCCCTCCTGCATTTGACCAGGAAATCCCAGTAAGAGGTGGGTGCTTCCAGCGGAGCACGTATTTCCTTGTCATGAACAGCCACCTTATCTGAGAGCTTTGTGTCATCAAACTCCACCATCTTCTTGTCTCCGATTATAAGCACCTTCCTTACCTTTACGGGCGAGAGGCAGCTTACGAGCATTGACGCTGTAAAGTCCCCGAAGTCCAAATAGGAGATTGCTTCATCCTCTATTTCGGTTATGAAGTGGCTCTTTCCGGCAGCCAGAACAGTTTTTGCCCTCGTTGCCTTTTCTCCCATCCAGTACACGAGCATGGACAAATCATGAGGAAGCAGATCATCAACCACATTCACATCCCGCCTTAGAAAATCAATTCCCTGGCGCTGGAAGTAGAATGAGGCTATCTTACCCATTTCGCCGGAGTCCAGCAGTTTTTTGATGTAGCGCACGTGATCGACGTAAATGAAAGTATAGTCTATCATAGCGATCCGGTTTTTTTCCTTTGCAAGCGCTTCAAGCTCCCGGGCCTCCTTGGCAGTAGTTGTAACTGGCTTTTCCACAAGAATGTGCTTTCCGGCTTCTAGAGCCAGTTTTGCCAAAGCAAAATGAGTTTTGGGAGGGGTTGCAATCAGGACTGCGTCCACCTTGCTTAAAACCTGTTCAAGGGAAGCTGAAGTGTGTGCATGAGGGTACTCCTTTTTTGCCCGTTCCCTCTTTTTTTCATCCGAATCCACTACATAGTGCACTTCGGCATCTGGGAGCTTTGAGAAATTTCTTGCCAGATTAGGCCCCCAATAACCATAACCTACAAGAGCCAGTTTTAGAACCATGGAAAGAGAATTTGGTCAGAAGATTTTTTATTCATTTATATCGTCCCATTTACCCATGGAATCAGAACCAAAGACGGGTGTTCTTGGTAATGGGACTGTAGCAGTCGAGTGCTGCAGGCATCTGCTGAAGGAAGGAGAAAGCATTGGGTTTGTGGTGGGAGATGCAAGGGATGATGGTGAGAATGACTGGCAGCTCTCGCTTAAGCAGTTTGCAGAATCCGAAGGCTTGCGATTTTACCAGCCCGGCAGAATTAATGAAGAGAAATGGTATGAATTTTTTGAAAGGGAGGCACCTGATTACCTCTTATCTTTTCAATACAGACGCATAATAAAGAGAAGGATAATAGAGAGTGCAAAGAAGCTGGCTGCCAACTTGCATTTTGCACCCCTACCTAAATATAGAGGCATGTACCCTATAGCATGGGCTCTTCTCAATGGGGAGAGACAGTTTGGAGTAACCATACACACGATAGCTCCTGGCGTAGATTCTGGGGAGATAATCTCTCAAAGAATGTTTCCAATAGAGGAAGAGGATACTGCTAGAAAATTGTATTTCAAATGCATAGAAAAGGGTGTGGAGTTGTTCAAGGAAACCTGGCCGAAAATGAAGAGCATGGCATTTGAACTCACCCCGCAGAATCCAAAGGAAGTAATCTATTATCCAAAGGACTCCATAGATTTTTCAAAGAACAGGGTTAGGTGGGAGGACAGCTGTGAGAAGGTATTTGATTTCATAAGAGCATACATTTTCGTTCCCTTTCAGCTACCAGCTACCATGCACAAAGGCGAGGAATTAAAGATAGCGAAGGTGAGAAGAGGGGCTGCTGAGGAGCGGGGTAAGGCAGGAGAGGTGCTTGAAATTTCAGAGGAGGGAGTAGAAGTTGCATGTGGTTCAGGTTCAGTCATAGTGGCGCTTACTGACAAGGTTGATGAAAATTTTCCACCCCAGACTGAGTTTTTGGAAAAGGTAGGAATAACAAGGGGCAGTAGATTTTCCTAGTTTTTTTTGGATTGGCGGGCTATTGTGCTTGCCCGGTATAGGGATTCAAAGGTGCCGGCATCAGCCCAAGCACCTTTCAGAATCCGGTAGCCCATCTCACCCTTCTTTATGTAATGATTGTTCACGTCTGTTATTTCATATTCGCCCCTTGCACTTGGTTTGAGAGTTTTTATGACTTTGAAAACTGAGGGGCTGTATAAGTAAAGGCCGATTACTGCAAGGTTTGATTTTGGTTTTGCCGGCTTTTCCTCTATTCCCACCAGACGGTCGCCTTTTATTTCAGCAACGCCGAATCGATTGGCATCGGGAACCTCTTTCAGAAATACAACAGCACCCTCATCGCTGGTTTCAAAGGAGCGTATGGCTTCGCTAACATCATCAGCAAGTATATTGTCCCCTAAAACAACCACGAATTTATGATTCCCCACAAAGTGTTCTGCAAGCGAGAGTGCCTGGGCTATTCCGCCTTCCTCATCCTGAAGTCTATAGGTAAGCCTGCAGCCCAGTTCATGTCCGCTTCCCAGCAGTTTCATGAAATCTCCCGCGTTTCCCTTTCCGGTAACTATCAGAATATCAGTTATCCCCGCCTTCAGCAAGGTGTTTAAAGGATGCATTATCATCGGCTTGTCATAGACTGGAAGCAAATGCTTGTTCGTTACGTTGGTTAGCGGCCTGAGTCTTGTTCCCATTCCTCCCGCAAGTATGACTCCTCTCATTACAGACACCTCCATGGTTCCCTCAACTTTTTCTCTTGCTTTGCCATGAGCATAAGGCCTTGATCGCAAGATAGCATGCGCACGCCCAGCTCCTTTTCGGTTTTTCCAACATCAAGGCAGCTGTTTGCAGGTCTCTTTGCAAGTTGATTCAATTCTGAGGTTTTTATTGGGCGTATCAGGGACTCGTCGAATCCAAAAACCTTAGCTGTTTTTTGCGCAAGAACATATCTGCTCAGGCAGTCCTTTCCCGCCACGTGCCAGACTCCTGTTTTTTCCAATTCAACCATGCGCAAGAGTGCATCTGCGCCATTGTCAGCGAGCGTTGGGCTGCTGAATTGGTCATCGACTATCTTCACCTCCTTTCCCGCCTTCAATTCACCTATAAGCCAGGTTATGAAATTTTTCTTTGGATTCCATCCATAGATTACGCTGGTGCGGGCAACTGCATTATCTGCATCCATTGAAAGAAGGGAAGATTCTGCAAGGAGTTTGCTCTCACCGTAGTAGGATTGTGGGTTTGGAACATCAGATACAGAGTATTTTTCTTTTTTGGATCCGTCAAAAACATAATCAGTTGAAACGAATATGTAGTGTGAGCCAGCCTTCTGGCACGCCCTTCCTAAATTTATGGCTGCATCTGTATTCACAAGCTTGGCCAAATTCTTATCCTTCTCGCATCCATCCACTACGTGAAATGCGGCAGTGTTTATCACTGCATCTGGTTGAAGTTCTTTTATAAGGAAGTTTGTTGCTTGGAAATCGGTTATATCAAGCTGATGACCTTTTGCATCGTGCCAGGGCTCGCCTGAGCGGTAGGTAAAGGCTACATCAAACTTCCCCTTTGCTTTCTGAACCAGTCGGTTACCCAACAGCCCGAGGCCTCCGATTATGAGAAGGGATTTCAAGCCACCACCTCACTTGAGTATAGAAACATCTTTTTTCGAATGTATGTTTACAAAGCTGCCGGAGACTAGGCAGCCGGAAAGCTTGCGCATTTTGCTTAGCTTTGCAAACTGAGAGTCTAGAGAGCCCTTTGGATCGAGCATTGCAAAAGTTTCAGGTTCGGCATAACCGATCATGGTTGCTATAAGATGGCTCTGCGGCTTGGAGGGCTTTTCCCAGTATTCAGTTATCAGTGGCCCGTCCATCCTAACCAGAGAAGTCTTTGTCCATTCAAATGCAGTTCCGTAATATACAGCCAGAGTTAGCAGCGCCTCCTGCTTTTTGTGGTAAACAAGAATGGTTGCGAGGTCGAAATCAAAATAATGATCGCAGGGCAAGAACAGAAAGGTTCCTTTTACATATTCGCGGGAGAGCCAGAATGTGTGTGCGCTTCCCTTGTGCTCATGCTCCTCCACATATTTTACCTTTATTCCAAGCGAGGAGCCGTTTCCAACTTCGTTGAAAATTGCGGAATTCACCTTGTGAGAGCCGATTATTATTGCCTCGGATAGGCCAGAAGCACGCAGCTTTAACAGAGTGTCAATTATCAGCGGCTTTCCCTTTACCTTAACCAACGGCCTGTAGGTTTTTGCATCCTTCATCCAAAGAGCTGAAGCAGGCCCTCCCGCAAGAATTACGGCAGGCCGTTTGGCATTCAGGCTTTTCTTTAACAGATGCTCTATTGCTTCGGAGCGGGACTGGAAGGAGGCTGAAAGGGTTTTGTCGAATTCATCCATGAGCTTCTTGTCTATAGATAGTGAGACCCGCGTTTTAGTCATAGTAATACCTTCATATTACGAATTAATACTAAAGTATTATAAACCCGTATGCTGTAATGTCTCTGCAAAAAGTGATTCAATGGTAGTACTTGTAACTGGCGGAGCCGGATATATAGGATCACAGCTTATAAGGGAGATTCCCAAAGACAAGAGATTTGCAGGTACGACTGTGAGAATACTAGATAATATGTTCAGGGAGAGATATGTTTCTCTATGGGATCTGCCAAAGGAGGCTAAGTATGAGATGATAGAGGGAGATATAAGGAAACCAGATGACGTAAAGAGGGCAATGCAGGATGTGGAGCTGGTATACGATCTGGCCGGAATAACAAATGCACCGCTTTCATTTGAAAGAGAGCAGCTTACAAAGGAAGTGAATTATGGTGGAGCGTTGAATGTGCTTAAGGAGGTCATGAATAAGGGTGCCGAGCTAATTTATTCAGCCACTGCCAGTCAGTATGGACCTACCAAGGGCCTTGTTGATGAAACTTACGACTGCAAGCCAATAAGCCCTTATGGAAAGTATAAACTAATGGCAGAGCAGGCAGTATTGAAGGCTGCAAAAGAGAATGGGGTGCGGGCAACTGCTCTAAGACTCGGTACAGTATATGGCTGGACCATTGGAATGAGGTTTGATACGGTAATAGACCGGTTCTGCTATCTGGCCTGCATAGGTATGCCACTTACAGTTTACGATTCTGCGTTGAAGGAAAAGAGGCCTTATGTTCATGTGAAAGATGTTTTGGATGCATTTTTGTTCACCACCGGCAGAAAGAAGATGTACGGAGAGGCGTTTAACCTCGTTGGGCAAAATGCTGGGGTGGGAGAGGTGGTGGATAGGATAAAGGAATTTCTGCCGGAGGTTGAAGTCAAGATAACGTCCACGCCCTCCCTCAACCAGCTCTCCTACGTTCTTGACAATTCAAAACTGAAGAAGGAGGGCTTTGAGTGCAAGTACGGGCTTAGGGAAGGGGTTAAGGATATAATAGACAAGTTCGATGCATTTACACGGAAGAGGGCCGGTTGAAACTTCCGTGGTAATCAAATGAAGCTTGCAATAGTTTCACCGTTTTCAACCCGCGCAGCCCACGGCTTCAGAATTTTCAACATTGCAAAGCACCTGAAGCCGGAAGTTATAATTTTCCACTCGCGCGATAAGTACGGAAAAAGCGAGAAGTTGTACAATAATGCAGAATTTCTATGGTGGAAAAAAAGCATGTGGCTGATTCCGATTCACTGCTTTGAAATTTTTATGAAAGCGAGGAAATGTGATGTCATATACTACTTCAAACCTTTGCCGCTTAATGCATTCAATGCCTTCTGGATGCGGCTTTTCGGAAAAAAGGTGATTTTTGACTATGATGAGTGGGAACCCTATACGCAGGCGGAATACGTTAAGGGGCTTGGAATCAGGAATGCAGTAGTTGGATGGGTTCTTGATTTCCTTGGAAGGATGTGCGCTTCCCTTTCCTGTGGAATAACTGAATCTAACTGGCGCATAAATGAATTCCTTCTGAAAAAGGAGAAGAGCCTGCTTATACCAAACGGAGTGGATTATGAGGAGTATGCTGGAGGAGGGAAAGCGAGAAAGAAGGTGCTGAAGAAGGAGATTGCCTATGCGGGTTCTCTTCATTATGCTTCGCTCCTCCTCCCTTTCTTTTTGAATGTTCCGAAGGAATTCAAACTTCACATATATGGAGAGGGAAGGGGAAGAAAGGAAATTGAAAGGGCTCTTAAGACAAAAAAAATCAAGCACGAATTTCACGGCTATTTGAAACCTGCGGAGCTTTCAAAGGAGCTTAAGAAGTTCAAAGGAATATTTCTTGCTCCCTACATGCCTATGAAAAACATAGCGTACAGCTCTGCAGGCAAAATACCGCAGTACATGGCTCTTGGCCAGCCAGTTATAATAAGCGATGTGGATGGGCCCCTTGACTTCACCCGTGGAGAAGACTGCGCATACTTTTTGGAGCCTAGCAGAGAGGAAGAGTTGAAGGAAGTTGCAAAATATATATATGCACACAAGAAAGAGGCTTTGAAAAAGGCAAGGCTTGCTCAGAGCATAGTGAAGAAGAATTTTGACTGGAGGAAGATGTGTGCAAAGCTCAAGGACTTCATTGCTCTTTGCTGAGCATCTTTTTGTAAGCACATATGTATTCGTCTGCCATTTTCGAAGCAGAGAAGCGCTTCTTAACTGTGGATGCGGCTGAAGAGCCCAGACGCTTTCTCAGTTTTTCATTCTTAAGCAGTTTTGAAACTGCCTCTGCATATTCTGCGACTTTGTAGTTCTCTACTAGAAACCCATTGCGTCCGTTTGTGATGGCAGTTGGAGAAATTCCAACTTTGAAGGAAACTGGAGGGGTGCCGTAGCCCATTGCCTCAAGCATGGCAAGGCCAAAGCCCTCATAACGCGAAGTATTGAGATAGATGTCACTTGCCTGATAATGCTTCCATATTTCCTCGTGTCTGGGATTTGCGAAATGCATCCAGGGCCTGCGCATATGCTTGGGGACTTTTCCAACTACAAGAAGGTGGGCGTTGAAATCACGGTTCATCTTATTGCATGTTTCAATCAACAGATCAGTTCCCTTTGTATAATCTCCTCTGGTCACGGTTAGAAGGAGCGGTACTTTTTGAGGAAAGCCGAGTTCCTTTCTAAGTTCCCTCTTCGACTTCCTTCTTGGATTTAGCGAAACCCCATTGTAAATCACATCTATTTTGGAGCTGGGCACATGGTAGCCTTTTATTGCCTGATGCTTCACTGATTCGGATACTGCAAAAACCCGGTCGCAGGCTCGCGCACCCATGCGCTCCATTCGCTCTATTATGTGCTTGGAGTAAGCGCGTCTGTGCCTGCTCATTGATTTTGAAATGATTTCGTGAAGGCCAAAGGAACTTCCATGGAGAGTAACTGCGCAGGGCTTGTTCTTAACGAACTTGGCTAGAAAGGAATTGTAGGCGTTGAAATGAATCAAATCATAGCCCGCTGCACGGTGGAGGAGTTTTGGAAGAAGGAGCAGGTTGATCATAAGCTTCTCTCTGAAACGCACTGCCTCAATTGTAATAAGCTCAGTATCCGAAAGGGAAATCAGGCTGCAGTCAACTCCTTTTTTTCGCAGCTCCTTCATTAAATTCTGAAGTACTATTTCCACCCCCCATTGAACCTGAGTGGGGGAATAGGTATTGACGAAGAGAATTTTCAAATCATAACCCCAGCAAGCGCGAGATGAAAGTTCTAAGAGGGGACCAGGCAAGTATAAGCACTATCCAGTAGATTATAAATGTGAAATAAACCCATGCAAGTAAAGCTTCGCTCTTTACCATCTTATCTCGTATATACTCACCCTAACATTTTCATAAAGCTGACGAAGTCTCACGTTCCCCAGATTGTTTTGAATGGGGTTGTTTGCGTACGGATCGTCAGCCACATCTGCATCTGCTATCACAATATAATAGACTCCGTTTTCCTTAAGGTAATCCAAGGCGGCATCGAAGTTCGGCTGCGCAGCAATTCCACCTATGGTTCCAGTGTAATACACTGTTCTGTTAAAGAGATAGGTGAGGGGAAGGTTTGTTAGCACCTTTGAACCTGCAGGGGTTTCCTTATTTATGTAATCGATCCCGTCCAGAATTGGACCATAGGAATCGCGCAGGAATTCCTCGTGGGTGGGAGGAGGGAGGTAGAGGTTGAATATAAGCGTGTTGGATTCATAGGAGATGCGTGCGCTCTTGAAGCCAATTACACCGAGCAAAGTGTATGGAAGAATCATTGCTACCAGAATCAGAACAGTTAGAGCGCGCAAGTATGACTTGCGATCGTGGAGCAGATGATTCAGGGAGTAGGCTGCAAACAGCGCAGCTACTGGAGTAAGGAGCATTGCAAAGCGCGCTCCGAGCTTAAGAAGAAATAGCTCGGAGAGAAGAAATATTGCTACTAGCCAGGCAAGGGCGAAGCGGTCTTCAAAGCGCAGCCCGTTTGTCTTTTTATAGAGCAGGCAGGCACCCGCAAGCCCGAAGGTGAAGAGGAACGGGCCAAAGCCTTGGTTCACCGCAATCATTGCATCGAAGAAGGGGAAGAAAAGGTACATGTTCAGAGGTTCAATGATTTTTGGCCCGAATGCATAGAAATGGTAGGAGGGATCGAGGTAGGCCTGGCTGGTTGAAAGAAACCAGAAAGGAGAGAGCGAGGCAAGGGCTCCGAGAAGAACTAGAAGAAGAGGGGTGGAGGCGCGGGAGCGCTTGAAGTAGAGCAATAGCAAGAGAGCAAGGGCTCCGAATGAAATCAGTCCTGAGGGCTTTACAAGGGCTGCAAACCCACCCAGAAAACCTGCTGCAGCATATGCAGAAGGCGTTTCATGTTTCAAAGCCATGAAGAGGCAGAAGATGCCTGCAAGCATGAAGGAGAGTTCTGGCAAATTCAGGTAGAGAACCTGCGCATGAGCTATTAGAAGAGGGGTGCTTGTGGCAAAGAGAACTGCAAACCAGGCAGTTCGGAAATCAGTAAGCCTTTTTGAAAGGCCATAGACCAGCGCAAGCGAGACTAGGAAGAGCATTGGCGGAAGCAGACGGGCGAATAAATCATTCAGGCCGTTAAGCAGATAGAACCATGAAATGAAGAGATGAATGCCGTGGGAAAGCGGATTGTAAAATTCAAGTATCCCTTCGGCCGGAGCCAAGTAGCCTGCCTGTGCATAAAGCTTTGCCAGAGGTGCATGCAGGGTTAGAGCATCTCCTCCATCAATTGGAAAGAAAATTGAATAGTAGAATGCAAAGAAAAGCTGCAGAAGAACTATGAAAAAAATCACGCCTTGGTAGGGATGAAGGCGGGGGAGGGAAGGGGAATAGAGCAGCCTCTTGAGATAAGCGGATATTTCCTGCAGG
>QMVF01000005.1 GCA_003660965.1 Microcaldota archaeon | reverse complement strand
CCCTTTCTCTTTGCACCTGCAGAGAGCTGCGAGAAGCGCTTGAAGAGTTTAGGCAGTTCTTCAGCAGGTATGCCTGCACCAGTATCAATCACATCGAATTGAATGAAGGTGCGGCTGAGGTTCTTCACATTCACAGTAATGCCTCCCTGCTTGGTGAATTTTATAGCATTTGAAATTAAATTTATCAAAACCTGCGCTATTTTAGCCTGATCCCCGTAAATCTCCTTTACATCAGGCTCGAAATTCCATTTCACATAAAGGCCTTTCTCCCGCGCCATTGAATCGCATGAGCACTGCTCCTCCAGCACGCGTGGATCAAATGCCTGCATGTCCAGCTTAAGCTTCTTGGATTCCATGCGCGAGAGGTCAAGAACATCTGTGATCAATCTGGAAAGCCTATCGGTTTCATCGCAAATTATTCCTATGAACTCGCGCTGCTCCTCGCTGAGCTCTCCAGCCTCGCCTTCCTTCAGCAGCTCCGCGTAGCCATGTATATTGGTGAGCGGGGTGCGAAGCTCGTGTGAAACATCGGAAATGAACTTGCTCTTCTCATCATTCTCCCTGCTCAGCTTCCTGTTTTTCAGAACCTGCTTTCTCAGCTCCTTTTCAGCCGCTTCCAGTCTTACCAAAGCGCTCAAGTCTTTCAGAAGCTCAGTATAGCCGGTAATCTTGCCGTCATCATCTGAAAGAGCGAATGCGGATGAGCGCACCGGAATCTTCTTGCCGTCCTTTCTTATTCGAGCAGTTCTGGAGCGGTGTAGGTGTTTTCCGCCCTTCAGCACGCGCATTAGCTCGTCAAGCTCATCGGTTCTCTCATCCTCAAACAGCCTGCGCGCTTCCGTACCAACTATCTCCTCAGCCCTGTAGCCCAGCAGCTTTTGAGCAGCCCTGTTCCAGCTTCTCACTACCCCGAATAAATCCATCGTGTAAATTGCATCTGAGGATAAATCGCTAAGCCTGGAATGTCTGCGCGCTTCGGAACCAATTGCAGGTGAATCTGAGGGAAGGAGGAGACAGTCTGTTAGCGCTCCGCGCCTCAAGCCGCGCAATTCAAACCGCTTGTGCGCACCATCCTTGGATATTAGGGTGAAGTCTATGTATTTTACAGGCGAGCCTTCGGATAGCTGCTGGAGCACGGAATTAAGGCGGGTATAATCATCAGAGTGCACAATGCTTGAAAGCCTCATTCCCTCTAAATCAGATGAGGAATAGCCCAGCAAAAGCTCCGGATCGCCATCTACAAGCGAAAGCCTGTAATCCTCGTCAAGTGAAAGGTAGATATGGGGCATCACGCTAGAAATTGCAGCACTCGTACTCCTCTTCCTCGCCCTCTCGCTGCTCCTAAGAGCATAAAGAAGCTTTGAAAAGTAATCAACTGCCAGGCTCAGGTGGGTTAGAGTTCTTGCCTTGAATGAATTATCAGATGAGCTTGCCAGATTAAGCGTAGCATAAATTTTTCCCTCGCATGAAAGGGGGAAGATTGCATAGCTCTTCATCCCGTTCTCAGCCAGCTTTCTAACATCAAAGAAGTTGCTGTACTTTCCGATTTCGGATTCAACGAGGGGCTCCATCCTTTCGCATGCCTCAGCAACTGCGGATGCTCTGAGGGGCATTGTGCCCGACCAGCTTCCGGGACCAGCAAGCGAGCGCGCGCTGAACTCCTCCCTGCCCCGGAGTAGCAGGGCAATTGCTATTTCATCAGCCCTGCAGAATTTTGAAAGAAGTGAGGGAAGCAAATTCAAAAGTTCCTCTGAATCCCTGCTTCTTCCAAGCGCATTTATGAAATCTGAAAGAGCTTCCTCGCCCGCCTTCATGAGAACTCATTTGTGATGAGTAGAATATAAAATAAGCGGGTGAGGCAGAAGGATGCGAAGCTATATTAAGTCCTCATGCAATGCTTAAGCATCGAGGTTGATCATTATGAAAAGTGCAAAATATTTTGCAGTAGTTCTTCTGCTTTTGGTAGCAGGTTGCGGAGCGCCCACTGAATCAATTGAAGAGCAGGAGGAGGAAGTTCCACCGTATTATGTCTGCCCGGATGGAACTGTGGTAACCGATCCCCTGTTGTGCGCAAAGGAGTGTGCAGGGGCTGCAGAGCCCTATTGCGAGGGAAATCTGCTTATGCACAATGCAGAATGCATTGAAGGGGAGTGGGTGTACAGGACTACAGAATGCGAGTATGGCTGCATGCAGGGAGAATGCCTTGCAGAGCCTGTAAACTGCGATGATGGGAATGAATGCACAATAGATGCGTTTGTAGAAGGAGGGTGTACATATGTGCAGGTTGAGGATGGAACCCCGTGCGGCGAGGAAGGAGAGTGCATTGGTGGAATGTGCTATGTGCATGTAGTTGCTGAACCAGAGCCTGCAAGCCAGGAGGCACTTAAGAAGTTGAGGGCATGCACTGGAAGCTTCACCAGAACCTACTGGTATAAGGAGAGTGATGGGCAGGAAAGGCATCTTTATTTTGAATTGAAGAGAAGCCATAGGTCAGATGGCTCGGGCTTTGTACATGCAATGTTTACAGAGCTTGGGCAGGTTGCACCAACATATACATCAGTAAAGGTAAGCGACTTTTTGTACAAAAATTGCGAATGCGGCTCAAGGGAGCTTAGCATTGAGTACAAGGGAAGCAAGAAGGGAGGGGGTGCAGTTATACGGGGAGGCACGTGCGGAGTGGCTCCCGAAGGCATTCCGCCCTATGTATTCTTCTATAGTTTGATTGATGAAAACCAGGTGGTTTACAGGGGGCAAACAGAAGTGGCATTTCCAGCCTATGTAGGCCCTGCTGAAGAATATTACCAGTCTGTTGAAATGGGCGATGGATCGATTGTGAATATGCGCTTGTGGCTTGCGAACATGATGAAGATTCCAGTAAAGGTTGTTGGAAACAGTACGAAGGCAGACGGAAGCGGCTTTGTTGAATTTGAGGTGGTGCTTCAGCCCTGAAACCGCTTGATTTATAATGCTTAATGGGAAAGTTGATTCAGAGGCGACAGCAGGTGAGTAGATGAGCGAGGTTCCAGATGCAATTAGGCTTGAAGCAAGAGTTCTGCAGGCCATAGAGGGTGCGCAGGAGGGAGTTAGTGAGAGCGAGCTTGCAAGTTCGCTTGAGCTTGCACGCGAGGAGCTGGCAGAAGTTTTGAAGAGCCTGAAGGAGCATGAGGCTATTGAGGCGCGCAAGGTGGGGAACAGCATAACGTGGTATTCACTGCAGCTTGATGCAAGGAAAAAAGTTCTTATTGTAGAGGATGATGAGAATATAAACAAGCTCATCAAGGTGTCGCTTGGTAAGGGCTATGAAATAAGGCAGGCATATGAGGGAAGGGAGGCAATGAAGCTCATAAGAGAGTTCAGGCCTGATTTGATAGTTCTTGATTTGATGCTTCCGGGAGTTGACGGGCTTGATATTTGTCAAACCGTGAAGAAAGATCCGGAGCTGAAGGATACGATTATAATCATAGTTTCAGCAGCAGATGCTGTGAAGAACAGGTTCAGGGGATTGAAGTACGGGGCTGATTATTACATAAAAAAGCCATTCCAGCCCAAGCAGTTGCGCTCCCTAACCAACATCTTTTTGAAGAAGAAGGGCAAGCGCTTCGATCCGCTGGTAGATCTGCCTGATGAGAGCAGGCTGAGCGCTGAAATTGAAAGGGTGGTTAAGGCTGATGATTTTGAGGTTAACAATTTGAGAATAGCGAACCTGGATTCTTATGAAAGCGATTATGGAGAGGAGGATTCGAAAACCATAGTTAGATTGGTTTCGCAGCTTCTTCAGGACAAGGTGAGCGAGTGGGACAGCGAGAGGGGCTTTGTAGGCTATTTAGGCGAGGGAGAGTTCGTGGTAGCTGGAGGAAAGAATGAAACCGACAGAATTGTTGGCGAGGTGGCACGCGAGTTCGATGCAGTTACCAATTTCATATACCAGGGACAGGGGCTGATCGACTTCGGCTTGGATGATCTGTTTGAAAAGGGAGGGAGGAAAAGGCTTTCCATAGAGCATGCGCTCGTACCGCTCAATAAAATAAGGAGCAAGCACGAGGAGATTTTGGAGCAGAAGAGCAAGGAGGAAGCTGGAGAGTTCACCTATGATGAACTGCGCGAAATTATAGGAAGCGCGAATGTGGATGTTGCAATAAGCAGAGGCCCGGAGGGAGAGGTAAGGGTTAAGATGGCCCCCAAGGGCAAGGGAAGTTGATTACTTCTTTGAATTCTCGCCTAAGAGCATTAGATGCGCCAGCAGAGCTTCTAGCTGAATTCTTTCATCAGCACCCTCGCTAAGCCTGAAATTATACTCGCCTATTCTGTCAATCATCATTACTTTAGTATGATCGTCAATGTCAAGCCCGGCAACCTCTTTGTAAACTTGGAGCATCACATCCTGCCCGCTCATGCCATAGTTGACCATCACCCTGTCCAGCGCATCCCTTGCCTTCATGAACTCTCCCTTCATTGCATACAAGACCATTTTCTCAATCTCCTCAGGCTTGGCGCGCGAGCTTGCTTTGAATACGGACTGCTCATCAATCTTCTTTCCAAGTGCTGCTGCCCCCTGCAAGGAATTAATTGCCATGCGCATGTCCCCCTCGCTAACGTAAATCATTGCCTTCATCCCATCCTCGCTTATCTGCAGTTTCTCCTTTTCCGCTATCCGCTCAAGCATCTTCTCAATTTCCATTTCCTCCAGAGGCCTGAATCTGAATACTGCGCACCTGCTCTGGATTGGAGCTATGATTTTGCTGCTGTAGTTGCATGAAAGTATGAAGCGGGTTGTGGATGCATAGAGCTCCATAGTTCTGCGCAGTGCATTCTGAGCATCAGGAGTTAGGGAATCAGCCTCATCAAGGAAGATGATTTTGAAGGGTACATCTGCCAGTGCCATGGTGCGCGCATAATCTTTGATTTTCTCCCTTACCACATCTATACCCCTCTCATCGCTCGCATTCATCTCAAGTAATGAATCGCGGTAGCGCTCGCCAAATAAATCACGGCATAGAGCAAGCGTGGCTGTAGTTTTTCCAATTCCAGGAGGGCCTGCAAAGAGCAGATGCGGCATGTTCTTTGCCTTTACATATGCCTTAAGCCTCTCGACGGTTTCCTTCTGCCCCACAACTTCATCAAGCGAGCGGGGCCTGTACTTCTCAGTCCAAATGGCTTCAACCGCATTCACCAAAATCCCTCGCCAACGTTTATTTGCACACGAAATTTAAAATACTGCGCTTGCTCCTGCTTGCACTAGGAAGATGAAAAATAAAGAAATAGACAGGAGGTGCGCTTAGTAGCGCTTCCTGGTCAGGAAGTAGGCAACCGCTGCCAATATCACGATTACCACTATAACCCAAGTCCAGTCAAAGCCTCCAGCTGCTGGCTCCTCCTCTTCCTCAGAAGGCTCCTCCATGGCAGGCTCTTCCTCCTCCACGGGCTCCTCTTCCATGGCTGGAGCATTCTCAGCCAGGCTCTTGGCTTCGTTGGCAAGGGTCAAGGCGAGCTCATAGTCGCCTGCCTCATACGCATCCATGGCCTCATCAAGCTTGGCCTGGGCTTCTGAGGTGTCCTTTCCAGCTGCGGATGCTGCAAGTACGGCTGCAGTCACATCGTCAAGTGCGGTCTGCGCAACCACCATTGCAGTCTCCTCTTCCTCTTCTACCTCCTCTTCCTCTTCTTCAGGCACTGCCTCCTCTTCTTCCTCTTCTTCTTCAGCAGGAGGAACTCCGCCGCCAATCTCTTCCTCGCCGCCAGTCTCTTCTTCGCCGGCAGTGCAGGTTATTGAGAAGCTTTCCTCAGCGCCTCTCTGGCCTGTAGCAGAGGATCGCACCACATAGTCACCAGTATATGGTGCCACGAAGCTGAATGTGCCGTCAGAGCTCATCACTTCAGTGTGTACGAGCTCGGAGGGTTGGCCTGTGACCAATCTCAGCACAGTCAAGGTTGCCTGAGTCTTGATACCACTCACTGTTACAGATGTTTCTTCACCTGCACAGCCGGGCACCACGCTGATGTCAGGCGCAGGGTTCAAACCGCCTCCTCCTACAGAGCCAGCACCAGTATCGTTGCTCAGTGTGAAGTTCCACGGTGTGCTGCTGTTGGTGAGGTTGTGGCCTCCCAAGTCGCGGCAGTTTATGGTCCAGTTCACAAACGTAACTGGTGTGTTTCCACCAAGGTAGTGCCTGAAGGTGTTGGTTGAGCCGTTGTACAGGTAGGTTGTGTTCCAGCCAGAGCCGGTCCATTCTTCCTGCGACTCAGAGCCAGTGTAGTTGGCAATGTATACTCCCGCAGTTCCAGAATATGCATACATTATTGAGCAGTTGGTCAGGAATGCATCCAAGGCCTGGAACTGGAACCACTGGGTCGAGGTTGCAGTGAGCGTCTGGTTTGACGCAGGTGCAACCAGAGCCACATAGGTTATGGTCGAGTTGTCGACTATGTACGAGAAGTTGGTTCCCTGTCCCTCGTTGCCCGCATAGTCCCTACAAGACACGTTCCAGATGTTAACGCTGTCAGGTATGTTGTAAGGCAGCATGAGGTCAGTTAGTTGTGTGGTAAGGTAAGTTTCATTTCCATGACCAACGCCGATTACGCTCGAAAGGTTCTCAGCATAAGTTATGCTCGGCCTGTTCGACTGCGTAGTGTTGGTTGAACCGTAGTAGAGAGTGCAGTTTGATACATTTGTACCAAGGTCAACAACAGTGAATGAGTACTTGATCGAACCGTTGGAGTAGTTGATAAGCAAGTTCGCTGGTGAGTTGAGAGTAACTGACGGTGCAGTCCAGTCAACAGTCATGTTGGTTGTATTAGTTATATCATAGGTTCCGCTGGAGTTGGTGTAGTTGCATCTGACTGTCAGGTTGTATGGTGCATTCTTGCCTGCCTCGGAAAGAGCAGTACCGTTTGCAAGCAGGAATGTGAAGGTGGTTGCGCTTCCGATCGTAAGACCGGAAGAGTTGGTGTAGTTGATTACATTGTTTGGTGCTGTTGAGTTAAGACCGAGAAACACAAAGCAGTGAGTCACGTTCCTTGCAAACGCATCTCCTGCAGGAGTGGTGTTCAGGAATGTTACGTTGATTACGATTCCACCACTCGTGTTGGTAGATGTATTATACAGATTCTTTGTTGGGTTGGTACCGAATGCCAACGCCATAGCAGGATCTGCGACTGCGAGGCCCATAAAGGCCATGAGTGCAGCCACCATCAGAACAAACAGCTTATCTTTCAATCAAACCACCTCGTACATCTGGGCAAATGAGCTAGCAATATCCTAGACTCTATCTGGGGGGTATTTTTCTCCATTCTTTATAAACCTATCGCCGCTACGACGAGGAGGAGGGAGGCTTTGGGGGAGGAGGTGCCTTGTCGCGCATCGAGGAAGGCAGCTGCTCAGGGCTTATGACTTCCTCCTTTGGAGGCTGCTCCTTCCACTTTTTGTAAATGTAGGCTGCACCGGCTACTACTATTATAATTACTATAAGGGGCAGGAGCATTGAAAGATCTAGTGAAGGCATGCTGATTGAGGGAAGGAAGGACAACCATCCGCCATCGCCAGCGGGCTCCTCGGGCTCGGCAGGCGGGTTGAGCGCATTCTCTGCAAGCTCAGTAGCTTCCTCTGCAAAGGTGAGTGCAAGCGCATAGTTCCCATTGGAATATGCATCGCGCGCCTCTTCGAGCTTCTCCTCAGCCTTGCTTACATCCGCACCCCCGTGCTTTGACACATTTATGGCATAAACTGCGTCTGCAATTGCATTGTAGGCATCATTCTCAAGCTCAGCTTCCTCTGGAGGAATTACATCAGGCTCCTCGGTCATGGGCGCATCTGCAGCAAGCTCAACTGCCTCGTTGAATAATTGCACTGCAAGCGCATAATTGCCCGTGTTCAGTGCCAATTGTGCTTCAACCAGCGTATCCTGAACAGCAGTCACGTTCTTTCCTTCCGCAATTGCTGCTGCCAATGCCTCGTTAGCAGCCTCAGCTGCATCAAGTGCATCTTCAAGTGTTGTTTCAGGCTCACCCACATCCCCCGTACCTCCGCCGGGCGAAGGCGAGGGGGGCGGTTCGGGCAGCCCATCCTCATCATCGGCTGAGTAGGTGCAATCAACTGTGAATGTTTTTCTTTTGGTGAGCTCTGCAAAATAGATTACGGTGAGAGCATATTCACCCTCACGCGGCAGGTAATACGAATAGATGAAGCCTGTGGGATAGGCTGAGGGCTCATGGGTTACTTCAAAAATTGTTGACTCGCTTCCCTCCTGAATTTCAGTAACGCGCACCAGCAGGCGCTTGTCAGTTTCAGAAACGTTTATGAATGCATTCTCGCCTGCGCAGCCATGAACCTCCCATACATCTGCAAGCTGGGAAGGCACAACCCCGCGGTTGTAAAGGGTGAATATTGTGCTGGTCTGCCTTACCGGAACCTCGTCTGCATAGGCAAGGGGAAGCAGGAGCAACATGAATAAGGCAAATGGCCAGAAGCGCATGCCATGATTTATGCCAGCGAAGCTTTAAATAACATTGGAGGAGGAAATGGAAGAGAGGTGTGAAGGTGGCGGAGAGAAAGGGAGATGGAATATTCATAGCTGCCCTGTTGGCAATTGTAGTTATGGGGCTTGCAGTTTTTAACTTCGGAGGTATTGGAAGCAAGCCCTACAGCCAGCTCTCCCTAGCCATGCTGGTTGCGGCAGGCGGGGTAAGCTATTTTGCACTCAGGGGCAGTGAAGCTTATGGAATGAAGCCTAGCGAAGGCGCGTTGCTGAGTGCAGGGGTTGCGCTTGCAGGTGCAGTGATATTTTCAGTTCTAGTACTAAGAACTACAGCAGTGCTTTCCACGCTGGCAGGAGCATTGGTAATTGCATGCGCAGTGCCTCTTATTTCAATATTGGTAAGAACCAGGGGAAGTTCAGCCTAGGTGCTTTGAATGTACAACGCTCACGAAATTGAGAAGAGAATATTGAAGTTCTGGGAAAAGGAGAAGATTTACGAGAAGGTTAAGGAGAGGAATGCAAAGGGTGAGAAGCTCTACTTCTGCGACGGGCCTCCTTATGCTACAGGCCAGATTCACCCGGGAACTGCATGGAACAAGTGCATAAAGGACACCATGTGCAGGTACTGGAGGGCATGCGGAAGGAATTTGAGGGCAAAGCCGGGCTATGATACGCACGGCCTGCCGATTGAAGTCAAGATTGAGCAGGAGCTGAAGCTCAAGAGCAAGAAGGAAATTGAGAAGAAAGTGGGGGTTGAGGAGTTCATAAACAAGTGCAAGCGCTTTGCAACTCAGTATATAGAGGTTATGGGAAAGCAGTTCCAGAACTGCGGGGTGTGGATGGATTGGGATGATCCGTACATAACCTACAAGAACAGGTATATTGAGAAGTCGTGGGCTACCATAAAGAAGGCTCATGAAAAGGGCCTGCTTCACAGGGGTGTATATGTTCTGCCTCTCTGCCCGCGCTGCGAAACTACCATGGCTAATTACGAGCTGGAGTATGAGGAGGTTGATGACCAGTCAATTTACGTTAAGTTTGAACTGAAGAAGCAGAAGGGAAAGGAGAAGGAGTATTTGGTAGTGTGGACCACCACTCCTTGGACATTGGTTGCGAACATGGCTGTGATGGTTCACCCTGAGTACAAATATGCAAGGGCAAAGGTGAATGGTGAGGTGTGGATAGTTGCAAAGGAAAGGCTGGATGCGCTGATGGCAATTACCCACGAGCTCGGCCTCAGCCCTATAATATTAGGGGAGGTTTCTGGAAAGAAGCTGGAGGGAATTGAGTACATCCACCCGTTGGTTGAAAAGGTGAAGAGGCATGAGAAGATTCAGCATAAGGTGATTTTAAGCGATGAATTTGTAACGCTTGATGAAGGTACGGGATTGGTTCACTGCGCACCAGGCCATGGGCCTCAGGACTTTATAGTTGGAAAGAGGTATGGGCTTGAAATATTCTGCCCAGTAGGGCCTGATGGAAAGTATACCAAGGAGGCGGGAGAATACGAGGGAAAGTATGTTAAGAAGGCGGACCATGAAATCATAGACTATTTGAGGGAGAAGGGTACGCTCATAAATGCGGGAAAGATAAGGCACAGGTATGCTCACTGCTGGAGGTGCAAAACGCCCCTAGTTTACATAACCACAGACCAGTGGTTCATAACAGTTTCAAAGGTAAAGGAGGAGATGCTTGCGGAAATTGACAAGAGCAGGTGGCAGCCGGAGCATGCGCGCACCTGGTTCATGGAATTCGTGAAGAATGCACCTGACTGGTGCATCTCAAGGCAGCGCTATTGGGGCATACCACTTCCCATATGGCTTTGCACCAAGTGCAAGGAAATCAAAGTTATAGGTTCGGCAAGCGAGCTTCCTGAAAAGCTTGATGATCTGCACAAGCCAGGCATAGATAAGGTGAAGATGAAGTGCAAGTGCGGGGGCGAGATGGAAAGAACAAGGGATGTGCTTGATGTTTGGTTTGACTCAGGCAATGCAATCTGGGCTTCATTGAGCGATGAGGAGGAAAAACTTTGGTACCCGTGCGATTTCATAACTGAAGGAAAGGACCAGATAAGGGGCTGGTTCTATTCTCTGCTGGGTTCGGGAGTGGTTTTGAAAGACGACATACCCTACAAGAATCTGCTTATGCACGGCTTCTTTATGGATGAGAAGGGGGAGAAGATGAGCAAGTCCTTGGGCAACTTCGTGCCTTTGGAGGAGATGCTGGACAGGCATGGTGCGGATGCATTCAGGCTGTGGAGCATGAGCTCAAGCGTTTGGGAGGATTTGAGGTTCAACTGGAATGAGATGAAGGAGGCCTCGCGCGTTATTGGAATTCTGTGGAATTTGTACGTTTACATGGACAGATTTTACAAGGAGCCCAAGGGAAAGGTTGAATATTCGCTTGAGGATGCGTGGCTGCTTTCAAGGCTCAACAGCGTGAAAAAAGAGGCAACGCTTGCATTTGATGATTACAGAATTCATGATGCTGTACAAGCATTGCGGCATTTTGCAGCAGAGGATTTGAGCAGGTTCTACCTTAAGCTTGCAAAGGGAAGAAAGGATGCAGATGCAGTGAATCAGGTACTCTACATTTCAATGCTTGAACTGCTGAAGCTCCTCACTCCAATCACACCATTCATATGCGAGGAGATATACCAGAAGTTCTTCAGGAAGAGGGAGAAGGCGGAGAGCGTGAGCTTGCTGGGCTGGCCTGCTTATGATGAGAAGGAAATAGATGCTTTGCTTGAGGGCCAGATGAGAATTGCAGATGAGATAATAGCAGCGGCTGCCAATGCAAGGCAGGGTGCAGGAGTTAAGTTGAGATGGCCCATAGCTGAAGTGATTGTGGAGAGCGAATCAACTGAAGCTGCGGCTGCAATAGACAGGCTTAGCAAGGTGATTGAAAGGCTTGCAAATGCAAAGGTAGTGAAGCTGGGAAAGGAAAAGAAAGGGTATGCTGGAGCTGAGTTTGATGAAGGAAAGGTTTGGATTAATCCAAAGCTTGACAAGAAGCTTTACTCAGAGGCAATGGCACGCGAGCTCTCCAGAAGAATTCAGGCAATGAGAAAGGAAATGCAATTGGTTGAGAAGGATGAAGTTGGGGTGGAGGTGCGCGCCTCCAAGGAGTTCAATTCAATGATAAAGCCTCATCTGGACTGGCTTTCCAAGAGCGTTAATGCAAAGAAGGTGCAATTGAAGGAAGGGAAGAAAGGGAAGGGGGAGAAGGAGTGGAAGATTGAGAAGTGGGATGTTTGGGTTAAGGTTGAGAAAGTCTAGTTAAAACCAAAGGCAGAGGAGGGTTCGAGGGCGGAACGAGCGTTTTCTAAATTTAGCTTAAGCAAGTCCTCGAGCTGCTGCGCTCTCTTTTTTACTTCTCGCTCTAAGGCCTCTACCTTTTCCCTGTCCTTTGGGTTTGCCTTCTTTCCTTTTCTTTCTAGTTCTGCTCGTTCCTTTTTCCTCCGTTCCTCTGCCCACATAAACATCCTTTCGAATTTTTTGAAAGTTTGAACTTCAGAAACTAGCACCGGTTCATCCGAATCAAGGCCGTATAATTTTCTGAGCCACCTCATGAAGCTCGGGTTCATAAGAAGCTTGAGAAGAATGCTCTCCTCCTCCGTAAATTCATGCTTTCTCAGGTCAACCGGAATGTAGAGCTGCTTGCCAGTTGCAGAATCAGGCGTTGTCCCAATGCCTTGCTTTCTTAAATTGCGTATCATCTGGTCCTTAAGCTGGAACTTACGTTCATCGTCAACAACTAGAAACTGATCTCCGGTGAGCTGCTCAACAGAAGGCTGCTTTTGAGGTTCAAGGGGCGTTACGTTTGGATCACTTGCCTTGTAAGTTATGCTTTCAATCATGAGCTGATTATCTGCCCAATCAGTGTTTACAGGAGAAGTGCCATCATGATAAAGGGGTGAGTCGAACATACTCATGGGGGCTTCCAGGTTCTTGGTTTCCTCCGAGGCCTCAGCTGCATGCCAGGCCATCACTCTCTTCTGCTTTTCATTCATGTGCTCAGCAAAAGTAGGATCAAGGCGAACCGCCATAACCTCTGCAGTGGTTGGATCGATATCTGCCATAAACATCGAGCCCCTATCATCCCTAAAAGTCAGGTTGACAGTCTGATCTGCAACCAGATTATGGAATGCAAAGAAAACCACCTGATCACCAAGATCAGCTGCGGGCAAGTTTTCGGATTTTGCCAAATACGTCTGCAGACCGCCCTCTGCCGTTTTCTCAAGAATCAGTTCCCTTCCCCCGACATTGATCCTAACGTCAGTTACCTCTGCACCCAGAGTGGGGTAGATTTTTAGAGTGTAAGAAAAGTCATCGCCCAAAACATTTGAAAGAACGTCGAGCCATTCAAGCCCCTTGCTCCCTCGCTTTACATGCCAAGAAACATCAACCGACTGCCCGTCATGTGTCTCGAAAGTTATGTTAACGCGCTCGAGTTCAGACTCTCTTATTCCCTTTGCTTTCAGGAACTCCTTGCTGGAGTCAAGCGCATTCACGCGAAGAGGAGTACCAGAAGTGGGCAGGGGTTTCTGAACCGTTTGCCCTCGAGCACCCGCAGTAGCTGGTTTCATTTCATCACAATATATTGTGTTTACGAGCGAGTATGAATACAAGATGTATTTAAACCTTTCCAGCCCGCTGCGAGCAACCCAAATTATTTAATATAGAGAAGAGATAGCAGGGGCGTGATGAGATGGAAGTTCTGAGGCACGCTGTGAACGCATACACAAGAAACCTGAAGCTAATGCTGTTCTTCTCAATACCGGCACTGCTCGCATTCCTAATACCAATACTCTCGCCCCTGCCAACATACATAGCAGTTGGCGGAACGTACTTGCGCACCAGCAGCCTGCCTGAGCTAACGCAGTTCGACATTGCGCTGATGGCACTCTCATTCCTCGCCTCGCTCTTCCTGATTTCATTTGCAACTGCCGCCATAAACATGGTTGTGAAGAGCCAGCGCACCCTTACAAACATAAGACAGGAAGTGATAGCTGGAATTGAAAAGTATGTTCTGAGAATATTCTGGCTGTTCTTCACATTCGAACTGCTTTACACAATAACAGGTCTGCTTGCCTATGAAT
>QMVF01000004.1 GCA_003660965.1 Microcaldota archaeon | reverse complement strand
GGATGATCTGCTTGAGCAGCTTGAACTCGATATGCTTGAGGCAGATGTGGCCTACGAAGTTGCGGAAGCATTGAAGGATGAAATCAGAAGGCAGCTTGTTGGAAAGAAGGTTAAGAAGAGCGAACTGAAGGCAGAGATCAGCAGGAGCATATCTGCAGCTCTTCTTTCAGTTATGGAGAGTGAAAAGCCGGATGTGGTAAAGCTTGCTCATGAAAAGAGCGAGAAGCCCTTCATAATGCTCTTCCTAGGCCCAAATGGTGCAGGCAAGACTACAACCATAGCCAAATTCGTAAACCTCATGCGGGAGAATGGGATGAGCAGCGTAATAGCGCTTGCAGACACCTTCAGGGCAGCCTCGCAGGAGCAGGGTATGCTGTGGGCAAGCAGGCTTGGTGTGAAGGCAATTGGAGGACCTTATGGCTCAGATGCAGCAGCGGTTGCCTACACGGCGCGCGAGCATGCCAAGAGCAAGAACGTTGATGTAGTGCTTATAGACAGCGCGGGAAGGCAGGAAACCAGCAAGAATTTGATGCAGGAGCTTGCAAAAATAGTGAGGGTTGTAAAGCCTGATTTCAAGGTTTATGTAGGCGAGGCCATAGCAGGCAATGCAGTAGTAAACCAGGTGCGCGAGTTCGACAAGTACGTTGGAGTAGATGCAGTCGTATTGACCAAGGCAGATGTGGATGCAAAGGGAGGGAGTGCGATTTCAATCTACAAAGCTACTGGCAAGCCTATTTTGTACTTGGGTACGGGTCAGCGCGAGTCAGACTTGCAGGAATTCGATGCCACTTGGGTCATTGGAAATGTGATGGGCGAGCAGAGGGCTGGCTAATTTTTACCAATTCCAAATAATGAGTAGGCATCAATACTGTGCCTTCTAAGCTCCTCTTCCAATCCATATTTAAGCGCTCTCTTAATCGTCTGCCTTACATTTTCTTTAGTCATTCCGTACTTGATGTGCAGCTCTTCAAGGCTCATCCTTTCAAAGCAATGGAATCTCTTAAACTCTTTCCAGTTCAATCTATCAAACAATAGCTGTTTATTTCGTTCTATTACTCTTTCATGACCTTTCCATTCTAAGTTAGTTATTGCCTCTTCAATCGCATTAACAAGCACAACCAGTTCTGCCCTCTCCTGTGGGTTCAGTTCTGAAGATGGAATCCGTTCGATATCCCTGCCAATGCTCTCTGGTTTTTGACCTGCATTTCCTTCCCTATACTTGCTTTCTGTAACAACGTTCCCTAATTTATCTACGAATTCTATATATGTCATTGAGTGATGCAGACGCAGTGCATTCCTGATGCTTTGTACGCGTTTATCACTTGCATCGGGCACCACCCATCCGTTTCTTTTGAATTCTGATCTTGCCAGCAGTTCCGACCTAACATTCTCCATTTTCTTCCAGTAGCCCCAAGCTCTTCTAGCTCCTGCTGCTAGCGGTGTCTGTCTTTCAAACCCTGCACTAGGTGTGATGTCCTTTGCATGGCCTCTGCTCATCATCTTAGCCATGCATTAGTTTATGCATTTCCAACCTTTTATATCTGCTCATTGTTCAGAGTCCTTCTACGAATCGGTTCATCTCGCTCTCAGAATTGAACATGTATGCCCTGCAGGTGCCATAGTAGTTGTTTATTCCATGCCTGTAAGCTTCCTCCCCCTCACCTGCATAAACATCTATTTTAGAGCTGCCTGCCGTAAACCTCCCCCCACTGTCCTCACCATAGCCGCTTACAACCAGCCTCCCATTGCGCACAATTGCAATGTACTTGCCCCTCCATTCAGGCGGAACTGCAAGGGTATAATCCGCTGTAGGCATGGTCTGCAAGCTGGTGAGCGGGTGATCAACTTCTACAAAGCTCCCGTTCTGCCAGTTCCAGTAAGTTCCATTGGAATCCATGTAAGTTCCATTGAGCTTTCCATTTTCCTTCAAAACTGCCTCATCGCCCCCAAATCGAGCCTCGCTTGAATGAGGTACGTAGTAGAAGGTGAGCTTTACAGTTTGGTATGCTCTTTGTGCAGTGCTTTGCCCCCTAATAGCTACCTGTGCTGTTTGAGCTTCGGGCTGAGCAGCCTCACCCTCCCAAAATGCATCTACTGTGGGCCTTTTCCAACCCATGCTGTTCATAGTAGGGTCTGCTGGATCAAGATCGCCGCGCAGAATTCGCTGGTTGAACCAATTGCCTATTTCAATAGTATGGACATCATCCGTAATCTGCGTACCATCTGCCCTGTAAAGCTCCTCGCCATGCTGCCTTGCAATTCCAGCCTCTGCAATTCTATTTCCTTCCCAGTGCCTGTAAACAACAAGCCTATCGCCTTCCTCCCTCACCCCTCCCCATTTAAGAGTGCAATAATCGGTTCGCAACTGCCCGCCAGGCGTATTGCCATCGCTCCATTCAAGTCTTGCATCATAGGGGTTGATTGGCTGATCCACATCATAAAGCTGAGACCAGTTATAGCATTTTGAATATGTCTTTGCTTCGAGCTGCATCTCATTTCCATGAAAATCAAGAAGCTTATTTCCTTCCTGAATTACAAACTGATTTGCTGGTTCTTCTGTAGGTGAGTAGATTCTAAGCAGTACGAACATCTGTTTTTCCTTAAGCTGAGGGTGCGCCGTGATGTCGAGGCTGAAAATCGAACTCCTGCTGTCAGGCCTCTCAATTAGCATGTTAGTCACTTGACTTAGCTAGGGCTTAAGGAATATAAAAACATATTGAGTATTGGCTTTCATGGATTCGGCACTCCAAGGCTTTTACAAACTCTCGGTAAGCGAGAGGAGGAAGAAGCTTGCTGAGCTTGCAAAGCTTGACGCAGAGGAAGTGAAGCTGCTAGAGAAATTTGGTGCGCTTGACGAGCCCACTGCGAACAGGATGATTGAGAATGTGGTGGGCTCATACTCCTTGCCGCTTGGAATTGCTACTAATTTCAAAATCAACGGAAAAGATTACTTGATTCCGTTTGCAATTGAGGAGCCCAGCGTGGTTGCAGCTGCTTCCAACGGTGCGAAAATAGCGCGCGCAGGTGGAGGATTCAGAACCAGCTCAGATGAGCCTGTGATGATAGGCCAGATTCAGCTGGTTGGAGTGAAGAATGAGAACGAGGCTTTGAAGCTGATTGCTGAAAGGAGGCATGATTTGCTCAAGATGGCTGAGGCAGTAGACCCTACGCTTAAGAAATACGGAGGAGGGCCAGTTGGGCTTGAAGTGAAAAAGTTGAAGGGCCCACGAGGAACCCTGGTTCTGGTTCACTTACTCGTAAATGTAGCGGATGCAATGGGAGCAAATGCAGTAAATACCATGTGCGAGAAGCTTGCACCTGAACTCGAGCAGCTTACTGAAGGCAAGGTGAGGCTGCGCATAATTTCAAATCTGGCAACCAAGCGCCTGGCGCGCGCAGAAGCAGTCTTTCCAAAGAGCATTTTGGGAGAGGATTTGATTGAAGGAATTCTGGATGCATGGGCGCTCGCAGCCGCAGACCCCTACAGAGCTGCCACCCATAATAAGGGCACTATGAATGGAATAGACGCAGTAGTGATTGCAACTGGAAATGATTGGAGGGCAGTTGAAGCTGGGGCACACGCCTATGCCGCATTCAACCGAAGCTATGAGCCGCTTACGTGCTATCATAAGAATGCAAAGGGCGACTTGGTGGGCGAGATTGAGCTGCCCCTTGCAGTCGGCATTGTGGGAGGAGCTACAAAAACACATCCGCTTGCACAGCTGTGCATCAAACTGCTGGGCGTGAAGAACGCGCGAGAGCTTGCTGAAATAATTGCTGCTGTGGGTTTGGCCCAGAATTTTGCAGCTCTGCGGGCCCTGGCCGGAGAAGGAATTCAGCGCGGGCACATGCAGCTTCATGCACGGAATATAGCCGTTATGGCGGGCGCGAAGGGAAAGCAGATAGATGAGATTGCAAAAAAGATGGCTGAGGAGAAGAATGTGAAGGTTTCGCGCGCAAAGGAGCTGCTGGAAGCAAAGTAATTTTTTATTCCTCTTAGGAATTTATAATGAAGCTTTAAATTACCTGAATGTCAAAGCGGGTTAGATTTACATGAGAAACATTACCATAGAATCCATTCGCGGCTCGCTTATTGAAGAGCGGGAATTCGAAACAGTTGAGCGCAAGGGAATAGGTCATCCTGATACGATTATAGATGGAATAATGGAGGAGGTGAGCCGCTCCCTGTGCAAGGAATATTTGGATGCGTGCGGTAAAATTCTGCATCATAATGTGGACAAGGGACTCGTGGTTGGAGGAGGCACTGAAGTTGAGTTCGGAGGCGGGAAGTTCACAAAGCCAATAGCCTTCATACTTTGCGGAAGGGCATCTACAAAGGTAAATGGAAAGCGTATTGATGTGGATGAGATAGGCAATGCGGCTGCCCGAAAATATCTCAAAAATAACCTACGATTCCTTGATGATTCAAATGTTCAAATCGAAAGCAGAATTCTGCCTGGCTCGGCCGATCTGGTAGATGTTTTCCTGCGAGCACCCAAAGTACCTCTTGCAAATGATACCAGTTTCGGTGTTGGCTATGCACCTCTGAGCGAAACTGAAAGAGTGGTTTATGAAACCGAGAGATTTCTGAATTCAGAAGCGTATAAGAAGCGCATGCCTGCAGCTGGAGAGGATGTGAAGGTAATGGGGTTGCGCAAGGGAAAGAACATTTCCCTTACTGTAGCAGTTGCAATGGTTTCCAAATTTGTGAATTCTATAGATGATTATGTAAAGTTTAAGGAGCAGATCACAAATGATGTGCTTGCAAATGCAAAAAAGTACACTTCAAGAGAGCTTGAGGTGCGTGTGAATACAGCTGATGTGCCCGAAAAGAAGGAAGTTTACCTCACTTTGAGTGGCACGAGTGCTGAGATGGGGGATGATGGCCAGGTGGGAAGAGGCAACAGGGTAAATGGTTTGATTACCCCCGGCAGGCCCATGACTTTGGAGGCCGCGTGCGGCAAGAATCCAGTTAATCATGTTGGCAAGATCTACAGTGTGCTTGCATTTGAAATAGCAAGAGATGTAGTTGGCCTATACCCTGATATTGAGCAATGCAATGTAACTCTGCTTTCTGAAATCGGAAAGCCCATAGATCAGCCCAAGAATGCGGGAATAAGGCTGTACGAGAACAGCGGAAAAGCCGAGAAGCTGGAATCAAAGGTGAAGGATATAGTTGATGGCTGGCTTGCAGATGTGACTAAAATAACTGATTCGCTGGTAAAGGGAGAGCTTTCTGTTTATTGAATTCAGACCCAGTCTCCCAGGCTGCTCTGCTGCCCTTTTTCCCTTGCCTTCTTTGCAAGCGCTTCAACAGTTCCCCTCACCCTGCTTTCAGAAAAATCATGCTTCTTGCACAAGAACTCCTTTATTTTTTCAACATCCGGCTCCCCGAACTTCAATTCAATTTTCTCTTCAACAGGCGGCTGAAGAAAGAATTTCTCGATCTTGCCGGGCTCAATTTCAAATTCACCCTTGCTCCCCTTCACTGCCTGCTCCAAACTTTCAGCTTCCTTAACTATTTTCAACGCCTTCTTAGGCCCAATTCCCTTCACTCCTTTGTTGTAATCCGTACCCATCAATATTCCCATCCATATCAATCTTTTCCTGTCTATTCCGAGCTGGTTCAAAGTCTTTTCAAGCTCAATGCGCTCAGGCTCCACCTCTACATAAGTGCTCTTTCCAGGAAGCTTACGCCTTCCGCTCACTGTTAAATTGCGCACCAAGCACGGTGCTCCAAATAGGAGCGAATCATAATCCTGGGAGGAGCATACATCAACAATGCCTTCTTTGGTCATATATGCAGCCTGAGCCTCTCCTTCGCTTGGTGCCTGCACCACAGGTAGGCCCATATATTTCAAAAGCTCCTCTCCCTCCGCAACCATTTCTTTAGTAAGGCGTGAGCTTGCCTGAGCATATTTACGCGCATCCTCCAACTCGCCAGCTGCCTTTGCCTTCTTCCATCTTTCCCTTGCCTCCTGCCTAACCTGCATTCTCTGCTCAATCTCCTTTTCCTTGAACTGCGGTGGCTTGCCATCGAATACGTATACTGGTTTAATACCAACTTCCATCAAACGCGCAGTGCGATATAGTATGCCGGATAAATGGCTTGTAATTCTACCTTCGCTGTCCATCAATGGCGTACCATCTCTCTGTCTGATTATTGATAAGAACTGATAAAGGGTATTGTACGCATCTATTGCAATTCTCTTACCAGCAAGACTCTTGATTTCCAGACTCTCTTTCACTACCAGCTCTCCAAGCTGAACTCCCACAGAATCAGTCCTCTTCCTCCTTCTTTTTCAGCATAACTATTTCTCCAAGAGTAAGCCCCTTTTTCTCGGCTTTTGGAACAGGCGCATACTCATCCCTGCTCTCCTCCTCAAGCAAACTGATTCCAAGCTCCTTTTCAAGTTTGCTGGCAAGCGCTTCGTTTGGAATTGATTTGCCCCGCTCAATACGCTCCAGAAATGAAGCCTTTTCATTAACCAATTCTGCAAGCACTTCTCTCCGTATGTTCATTTTCTTTCTTGCACCGACTATTCTTTCAGCAAAATCATCAACAATGCTCATCTCCTTCCTTCTCCTCTTCACCTGCGCTTGCACTCTTGGCTGCTGAACGGGCTTTGGCCTCTGCACTATCTTGCCTCCTTGCGCGCACCTTGAGCAGGTTCTCAGCTTGGCCCCCTCTATAACTGTTATGTAGAGCGCATCCTCCGCACCGCAGATTTCGCATTCGCTCATAATTCGACTAGGGCTCCAAAGATTTAAATAATTCGAAAGGCTAATTTTAATCGGTCTTCACATGCCCCGAATTCTTAAGAAACCGGCAGAGAAACCAAAAGCTTCCGAGGAAGCTCCAAAATTAGATCTTGATTCAGTCCCCGTAAGAACCAATTCACAAACCGACCTTCTGAATAGTGTGCCAGAGGAACAGCGCGCAGGCATGCGGTGGCTTCTGGATCATCTTTCGCCCGAGCAGCTTGAAAGTGCAGACCCCCAGACACTTATAAATCATGTTGAGTTTGCATACCGCGCGCGTGAAGAGCTTCCCTTTGCTAGGCAGTTCTCTGATGACGTGTTTTTCAACTTCGTTCTAAATCCAGTAGTGATAAACGAAACCCCTGGTCTCTGGCGTGAGGAGCTTTTCAACAGCGTTAGTCAAATCGTAAAGGATACGAGAGATCCTATTGAGGCAGCGGAATTGGTTAATGTATGGGTTTTCGAACAGCTCCATCCTTCAATCGGCGTTGACAATCCAGAGCCGGAAATCTGGAGGCAGTGGGCAGCTGAACAAAAGACAGTCCTCACAACCTCTTCTTCAGATATACGGCCTGTTGCAAACTTCTTTACAGATGTTGAAAAAGTCCCCTTCAGGCCTGAGATGGAATATGAATCATTAAGCACGAAGCTAACCGTCGCAGCTCTGCGCTCCGTAGGCATACCCTCTTCTGTAAGTTTCATCAATTCATGGGGCTGGCCTATGGGTAGTGGCGGAGGTGCCACCTGGACAACCGTACTTACCACGGATTCATTTGGTCAGCTTGATCTTGTGCCAATGGGTGCGCCGAATTTTGAAAGCAGGGCAATGTATGCAGGTGCACGTGTTGACGCTCTTCATAGGGGCTGGTGGAAGGCACCATTATTTGAAGTCGCGGGTGTTGCTACTGCTGAAGGAACTGCTGCTTATGGGGGTGCTGGCACAAAAGTGTGGATGGTTGATTCTGCAAATCCACGCGCTCATGAATTCAATGGAATTCGGGTTCATGATCTGACCGGAGAGAACTACTACATGCAAGGACGAACCAGTTCCATTTCTGTAACTATAGATAATGAAATTGAAGGTGTTGAGGGTGCTCTTATAGAATTACTCGTGCCTGATCGTGATGGCTGGACCGCCGTGGATTCCACAACTTCTGCATTCTGGGGCGGACAGGAAATTTTCAGGGATGTGGGTGCGAATTTGCAGCAGTATGCGGTGCGGGTTACAGTTACCGAGGCAGATGGAACCCAGCGAGTATATGCGCGACAGCTTGATGCTCCGCTTGAACCAGGCAGGACGGCAGTTGTACACATTGCAGTTGCCGATAGCGAGAATGCCACAAAGTTTCTACCCCGCAAGGAAAGCTTTGAATTCGGTGGAGTTGAAAATCCGGGCGAAATTTTGAGATGAGTTGATTTCTGCCGAACAATTCGAGAAGATTAATATATCTCATCTACGAATTGATTTTATGGCTTCAAAAAAGGGCGTCGGAAAGAACTCTAGAGGCAAGTCAGGCTTAAGTACAAGAACGCGCAAAGTGCTTGCACTCCTAGTGGGTCTTCTTTCAGCACTTCTTTTCTTCTGGCTTCTTGATTATGATGTTAATGGGGTTCTGAAATTCTTCGCAATAGTCGGCATGCTTGGCCTGACCGGCGAGGCAATAAGGAGGCTGCTTTTCATTGAAGGCGAATGGGGCCTTATGCTTCTGCGTACGAAGCGCGGACTGGTTAAGATGGACGAGCTTTCTCGCTGGAAGCCTAAGCTTTGGCGCACTTTCAGCGATTTCGGCCTTGTATTTGGTTTCGGCGCCCTCTCCCTTCTAATGTTTCCAAAAATTTCAAAGCGCACCTATGTAGCTTCCCTTTTAATTCTATTGCTCTCTGTACTCACCATTCTGCCCTTGGTTCTACCCGTAGCCTATTCCGTGATTTCCAATCTTCCCGTAGGCTCAATAGGCTCGCGAGCGTCGGATGGAGGAAATATTGAAACCGTTCAACTGCTTTTCCTAACTCTTTTGATGCTTGGCGGAGTCACCATAGCGGGCATAGTGGGCCTTATACTTAATGCGGGAAGCATACTATACGCAATAACAAGCTTTGCATTCGGAGGCACCTCTGCGCTTGCCTCTACTGCTCCAGGAGCAGCACCCATAATACCCGGCAAGAACATTCCGCTTGTTGAAGGCATACTTGCGCTTGCAGTAATTCTAATGGTTCACGAGAGTGCGCACGGAATACTCGCGCGATTGCATAAAATAAAATTGAAGTCTGCTGGAATAGTTCTATTCGGAATTCTGCCCATAGGTGCATTCGTAGACCCTGATGAAGCGCATCTGGAAAAGGCACCAAAGCTCCACCAGCGCGATGTTCTGGTTGCTGGCTCTACTGCAAACTTCATAACCACTTTCTTGGCATTCGCACTTCTCTTTTTATTCATAGTTGCAACTGCACCCGTGCAGGATAATTCTGTTATGATGACTGCCTATGTTAACAGCACCCCGCTCTTTGGGCCGATGATGCTCGCTTCTGTTAATGGAATGCAAATAAGCAAGCCAGACGATCTTACAATCCTTTCATCAATAGATGCGGAGGATGTGGTTGAGCTCAAAACTTCCGAAGGCAAGCAGATAACAGCAACTTTAAATGACGAGGCACGCATAATTTCTATTGCCAGCGATAATGAAAAATATGTTCTGGAGCCCGATGAGCCCACACTTCTGAGCATAAGCTTCACCAATCAAAACAATCAGCCCTTCATATTTCTTGGCACGCGCATGGGCACCATAACCTATTCAAATGCATTCAAGCCTGGCTGGGGCTGGCTAGGTGCAATCTATGCATTCCTAGGCCTTGCCTTTGTTCTGAACTTCCTTATAGGCTCCATAAACCTGATGCCAATTCCAATGTTCGACGGGCATAGACTTGTTGGGCTTGCAGTCCCTAATCAGTTTGCAATGAAGATGATAACCTATGCGGTTGCATTTGCCTTCATCGTAAACCTCTTGCCTTGGCTGTGGGTGTAATCAATGGAGAAAGACAAGTTGCAGACAGAATTGAAACGCGAGTTGAATGCTATAAAGAGGCGCAATAAGAGGGTGGAAGCGGACAAGGCATGGGAAACTAGTAAAACTAGAAGAGCGCTGCTGGCACTTACAACCTACGCACTCTCGCTGATAGTTCTTGTAATGATAAACGCTCCAAATCCTGAACTTACTGCCTTTGTACCCGCAGTTGCTTACTTGCTTTCAACCCCAACTCTACCTTTCTTCAAACGCTGGTGGATTAAGCATCTTTACAGACGCTAGAGCTCCTCTAATTCAAACTTGAACTTCTCCTTGGCTGGAGGCCGCTTGCCCACTACATATGGCGCTTTCAAGCCTGTGAATATGGCAAATGCTTCGAGCTTGTTGTCAAAAGTTGGATCAAGCCTCGCACCCCAAATTACATTTGCAGCTGCATCAACTTCAGCTGTAATATCCTCACCCGCCTGATTAGCTTCGCCCAATGTCATGTCCCCCGGGCCTGTCAGGTGAAGCAGAACTCCGGTTGCACCACGGTAATCAACATCAAGTAGCCTGTGGTGCAGCGTATTTCCCACAAGTTCCTTTGATCTGTTCGCACCCTTTGCCTCGCCAACCGCAATCATGGAAACTCCACCATTGCTCATAACAGTCTTCACGTCTGCAAAGTCGAGGTTTATGAGCGAAGGGGTGGTTATGGTTTCAGTGATTCCACGCACCGCGCGCGCAGTAATCTCATCCGCTATGTTGAACGCCTGCTCTATAGGTAGGTTGGGCACGAATTCAACAAGCCTATTGTTATCAATAACCACAATGGTATCAACATACTTTCTCAAATTCTCAATTCCCTCTTCAGCTCTCTTTAAGCGAGCGCGCTCAAGCAAGAAAGGATAGGTTACGATTGCAATCACAATTGCGCCCTGCTTGCGTGCAACATCTGCTATTACTGGCGCAGCTCCTGTACCCGTACCGCCTCCCATTCCTGCAGCTAGGAACATCAAATCAGTATCCTTAAGCAACTCCTCAATCTTATCCCGCGAGGTTTCTGCTGATTTAAGCCCCACTTCGGGATAGCCGCCCGCACCAAGGCCCTTTGTAACCTTTTCTCCCAGCAAAAAGCGCTTTGCACTTTCCCGTATTATGTTAAGGTGCTTCTTATCAGTGTTAAATGCAATCAGCTCCGCACCCTTAACTCCAAGATGCGCAAGCCTGTTTATTGTATTGCAGCCAGCTCCTCCCACTCCTGAAACCACTATTCGCGGAAGAGCGTCTCTTATTTTACTTTCAACCATTTTTCACACCTGAACTGAATTCGAGCATTAACTATTTAAAGCCGCAAGCATCCTATTTCAGCGCAGTGGGATAGGTCGGGGAACTAGAGGTACCTTGAACCGCAAATCCTCTTTAGGCGGGACTGAATGGCTGGATGAGGTTCAGCCTTTGTCGCAAGGCCCGTACCAAAGCGTCGAAGCCCTGCCTTCAGAGATGGACTCATATATGAACCGGGCTAGGCCGAAAGGAGCAACCCTAAGTATGTGCGCTCATGCTTTGGAGTAACGGGGTGGAGCAGAGGAACGGCAAACCTTTTGGCAAAGATTGAATCGAAACCAGCAATCCCACTGCATTTAGAAACCTCTACGCGGCCCACTTTCTCATGAAACGAGAAAGGGGCGCCATTCCCTAAAGGAATGGCCGTTCCTAAGACCTCTCCCTTTGTAAAGGGAGGTATCGGAACCGTAGGTTCTGATAAAGGAGGTTGATAAGGAACCTTGGACACTTATAAAGGAGGTTGATAAGGAACCTTGGACACTTATAAAGGAGGTTGATAAGGAACCTTGGTTCCTTATGCCGAGGACGCCAAACCTGGTCTGGCAGCAGATTGCTAATCTGCCGGGCGCAAGCCCTTGAGGGTTCAAAAGGCCCTTTTCTTAGAAAGAAAAGCGCCTGCGTAAAAGAAATGAAAATCCCTCCCTCGGCGCTTAAACTACTTGTAGCAGAATCTCTGCAACTGCCTCATGGCCTGCAGGTGTAAGGTGCATATCGCGTGCATAGTAGAGCCTTTCACCGCTCTCCTGCGCTCGTTGCTGCATTGGCTGGAGAAGGTCAACGTAATCAATCCCCAGTTCATCTAAAATTTCGCCCATGCGCTCGTTCGGTATACTCACGTCTGAAACTCCAAGCCCACCATAAACTTGCGCAGCTGAGGGCATCATTACAACTAACAACTCCTGCCCATTACCTTCAACCTCTTGCTTGAACCTGTTCAAAATCGCGCGTTCAAGCCCCCACGCCTCTCTCTCGACCTCACCCTCCTCCTCATCGAACAGGCTCTTGAAGAATGGAATGTCTGGCGAGGGCTTGCGCAGGCCAATGCTAACCAGAAAGTTCTGCAGGGGCTCAATGCGCCTCAGCCTTTCGCTTATGAAATTGTATGCATAGCTGTTCTGCGCGAAGAAGTTCTTCAGGCCTCCTCCATCCTGCACCTGCTTCGGAGGTACTGGCACATTGGTGAGTACTAATGAATCTTCTTCAATTACAAAGCGCGGCTTGTAGTTGCCTGTGAATTTTTGATATTCAACTATGTCCTCCAGGTCATTACCAATGTAAAGGACCACTATAATCAAATCCGGCTCGTACAGCTGAACCTTGCTTTCATAAAGCAAGAGCTGCTGGTCTGTACCATAGCCCGCAACCCCGAAATTGAGCACTTCACTTTCTTGCATTTGCTCTTCAAGCAAATCCGTAAATCTCTGGCTTTGCTCAACCTGCTCGCCAAGAACAAACGAATCGCCAAGCACCGCCATGCGCTCAATTCCTTCTGCTTTTGCAAACGTGCGCTCGTAATCCCGGAAGCCCTTTGAGTTTATGCTCACGCTCACATCATATTCAGCTGAAATCGAGCGGCCGCTTGCACCAGGTATAAGGCTCCAACCGAGCAACTCGTCATATTGCGTAAATGTAGTCGGTTTACCTTGCTCATCATAATATTGTTCACCGAGATAAATTTCATGCGGGAAGAAGAGGCGCAATGCAACTTCAAGGCCTATGAAGAAAACGAAAATTGAAATCAAAACCACAGTGAAATTCAGAAGCATTTCCTTTGTCTTCTTGTTCATCAAACCAACTTAGAACAATGGGTAGATTAGGGGTGCGAGTGCTGAGGTACTTGCGAATACAATTATTAGCGCAAGTAGGAAGAGCAGAATTACGAGCGGGATTACCCAGTACTTCTTTCTCTCCATGAAGAAGCCTATCAGCTCCTTAAACATCCCCAGCTTTCCCATATCTATCGCCCTTACTCCGAACCCCAGCTATTTAATTCTTCAGTCAGGCTCAAACTTCCCGCGCCATTTTTCAAAATCAGCAGGCATTTCCTTCTTTGAAACCAAGTAATCACCAATTGCCAAATAATCCATATACGTATGTGTAAAGCAGTCGTACGCATTCTGCGGGGTGCATACTATGGGCTCGCCGCGCACGTTGAATGATGTGTTTATAACCACTGGTACTTTGGTTATGCGCTTGAATTCCTTTATCAAGCCATGGAAGAGCGCGTTTTGAGCTTTTGAAACTGTCTGGATTCGCGCGCTTCCGTCAACATGGGTTATTGCAGGCAGCAATTTGCGTTTTTCAGGTCTGGTTTGGGCAACCAGAAGCATGTATGGGCTCGGCCTGTCAAGCTCAAACCATTCCGAAACATCCTCTTCAAGAACTGTAGGCGCAAAGGGTCTGAAGCTCTCCCTGAACTTGATTTTCAAATTAACAGTATCTCTCATCTCAGCATAGCGCGGGTCTGCTAGTATGCTGCGCGAGCCAAGTGCGCGAGGACCGAACTCCATCCTTCCTTGGAACCAGCCAACTACTTTCTTCTGGCTTATCAACTTGGCAGCCCTTTTAAAAAGCTCCTTTCTTTCTAACTTCTCATAATCTGCCTCATTCTTCTGAAGCATACCTTCGATTTCCTCATCACTGTACGCAGGCCCTAGATATGCATCTTTCATAAGTGGTTTTTGCAGGGGCTGCCTAGCATTATTCAATAATGAATAGTGAACAAGGCTTGCAGCTCCAACCGCACCTCCTGCATCCCCTGATGCTGGCTGAATATAAAGATTCTCAAATGGCCCTTCCCTCAGAATTCTTCCATTTGCAACGCAGTTAAGTGCAACCCCTCCTGCAAGCACCAAGTTCTTCTGCCCCGTCATATCGTGGGCTGTGTTTGCGAGCTTGAGCATAATTTCTTCTGTAACCATTTGTATACTCCGCGCAATATCCTTGTGCCTCTTCTCTATTTTTTCAGAGGGCTTGCGCGGCTCTCCTCCAAACAGGTCATGGAATTTTTTATTGGTCATTCTAAGAGTATCCAAATAGCCAAAGTAATCCGTATTCAGCTTGAAGGCTCCATCCTCCTCTATATCTATAAGATTATCAACTATTGCGTGGTAGTAGGTTGGCTCGCCATATGGTGCAAGCCCCATAAGCTTGTACTCCCCGCTATTCACGCGAAAGCCCAAATAATAGGTGAATGCAGTGTAAAGAAGGCCCAGAGAGTTCGGGTAGCGTATCTCCTTGAGAATCCTAACCCGTTTATCCTTTCCCTCGCCTATGGTAGCAGTTGCCCACTCACCCGCCCCGTCAACCGTAAGAACTGCAGCCTCTTTGTAAGGCGAGGTTAGGAATGTGCTTGCTGCGTGCGATTCATGATGCTCGCAGTACTGAACCTTTCCCCCGAAGCCAAGCTCCTTCTTTATTTTGTCATCAATCCACATCTTGTCTCCAAGCCAGGTGAGCATCGCATCCAAGAATACGGTATGGCCTCGTGGTGCAACTGCCAGCGAATTGTAAAGTATTCTTTCGAACTTAAGGAATGGCTTTTCGTAGAAGCACACATGCTGAATATCCTTAATTCC
>QMVF01000003.1 GCA_003660965.1 Microcaldota archaeon | reverse complement strand
GGTTTTCATTCTCCTGCTGCGAGGACAGCTCGATCCTGTTTGTTGAACTCATGAACGAGCGCTTCTTTGAATGGAAGAAGAAAATAGATTTTGCCTATTGCAGGCTGCTGCAATCAAAGCAGGCAATGAACGACTTGGATGTGGCATTTGTGGAGGGTGCAATAGCTACAAAGGATGACGAGGAGAAACTTAAGAAGATAAGACATAATTCAAAGTACCTTGTGGCCATAGGCTCCTGCGCAGTAACTGGAATGCCCTCTGCCCAGCGCAACGAGTTCGATAGGAAAACAAAGGCCGAAATACTCCCCATAATGCGCAAGTTCGGCCACCGCTCAAAGGTGGTTCCGCTTGATAAGCTCGTGCATGTGGATGACAAAGTACCGGGCTGCCCAATGGTTGAATCTGTTTTTCTAAAAGTGCTTGATAAATACTTCAAGCTCTTTGAGGTGAAGTGATTTTATGCACAGGGACTTTGACATATTCATTAAGGATTTGAGCAAAATAGAGGGCCATACTGATCTCGATGTTAAAGTTAGGGAGGGAAAAGTTCAGGAAGTTAAGCTGAGAATCACCGGAATAAGCGGTTCTATACTCAAGCGGTGCGCGGCAAATCCTGTCTCAATGTACACCAGCTGGTTTCAAGAATCTGCGGTACCTGCAGCATAGCTCATATGACTGCCTGCGTTGAATGCGTGGAAAACGCACTCAACATAAATCCCAGTTCACAAACGAAGCTCCTCCGTAACCTTACTATGGATGGGTTGATGATACGCGATCATGCAATGCACCTCTACCTCTTCTGCCTTCCCGACCTATTTGGAGTCGATTCAGTTCTTGAATTCGAAGGTGAGAAGAAGGAGCTTCTTAAAAAAGCACTATCAGTGAAGAGTGCGGGAAATGAACTGAGCAAATGGATTGCGGGAAGGGCTGTTCACGCCCCCTTCCCTATGATTGGCCATTATGCAAAGCTTCCCGACATGTCCAGAAAGAATGAAATTCTGAAAGCATTGAAAACAGCAAGAGAGCATTCAGTGGAATTCATAGACGTATTTGCAGACTGCAAATTCAGCCTTAAGCGCGATACGCAGTTCGTAGGTTTGGCTAATGAAAGTTATAATTTCATAGGTGGAGCTATACACACTTCTCAGAAAACCTGCATACCGCCGGAGCATTTCTGGGACCATCTGCACAGAATCGTGATACCCTACTCACAGGCAACTGGATTTGAATTCGAAGGCCAGGATTACCTGGTGGGTGCCTTGGCCCGCCTAAACCTTAACAAACAAAATTTACACAGTAGAACGCGAAAGACCATACCGAAGTATCTCGCCACGTTCCCATCAAACAACATATTCCACAACAACCTTGCTCAGGCAATTGAAATTCTTAACTGCATAGATTCTTCCATAGATGCGATCGAAAGCTTTGATCCAAAGGAGGAGCCAAAGCCGGAGTTAAAGCCCAAGGCATCTAGCGGAGTGGGTGTTATCGAAGCACCGCGTGGCACCCTTTACTATAAGCTCAAAATCGACAATGAAGGCAAGGTATTGGATGCCAACCTGGTAATTCCAACCGCACAGAACCAGGTGCTCATGGAAAAGGATGTGGGGCGCGTGGTTCAGAACAACCTTTCCAAAGGAAAGGAATTTGTGCAGTTCGAAGTAGAGAAGCTGATAAGAGCATATGACCCGTGCATGAGCTGTGCAACCCATTTTCTCAGAATAAACTGGCTTTAATAAGCGCCTTAAGCTCCGCAAATGCCCTCCCCTCATCATACTCTGCAGGAACTCCAAAAATGCGCACCCGCTTCACCAGGCTCATTTTTTTCAGCAGCTTGAGCGTTATTGCAAGATCGAAATCATGCATGCTGTACCTCTTCGATTCATAGAGCGAATCTATGCTTTCAATGATTCTCACCCGCTCAATTCCCTTCACCGAATCAATTATGGCAAGCTCCTCCCCCTCGCTTTCCAAATTTTCAGCAGCATCGAATTCAACGAATTCAAGCTCTGGGAACTCCTTTCTCAGCTTTGGTAAAAGCTTGGGCGGCAAACTGTCTTCTTTTACAAGCGGATTACCGAAAACAAGGATTCGCTTTGTGCTCAAGCCCACTTACTTCTTCCTCCACGCAGGCATTCGCTTCATGTGCTCATCAACCAGCCTTTGCGCTTCAGCCTCATTCCTCTTCTCAGCCTTCATCATGTACTTTATCATTCCTGCTCTCACTTCAGCCCTGCTCTTCAGCTTTCCATCGGACGTTGTGCAGTACTTGCAGTACTTGTTATTGACATTGCCACCGCCATATATTGAGGCACTTTCCATGGGCATTCCACAACTTTCGCAAATGACCATACCCATGAATTCACCTCTAAGAAAGAGCGTTATCTATTTTCTCCCTGTCAAAACCCACTATTATCTCTCCCTTGATGTCAAGAACAGGCACACCCATCTGCCCGCTCTTACTCATCATCTCCTGTGCTTTTACAGGATCGGCGCCCACATCAACATCTTCGTACTCCACTCCCTTCTTCTTCAGGTACTCCTTTGCCATATTGCAGTAAGGACAGGCGCTCGTGGAATACACAATGATCCTCTTCCCACCTTCTTTCAGCTCCTCTGCTAGCTTCTCCATCTTTCTCTCTCTTATTTTATCCAACTCCTTATCTTCTACCACAAAATCCTCCCTGAAATTTAGGTGGAGTACAAATATAAAAGCTTAACCACGCGTCTATATTTCATTAGGCTGGATGGTTTCATGATTGTAACTTCATGCGAGAAAGTTGCTGGCGGAAAGCTGGTGAAGCTCGAGCTGGAGCACGACGGTTCGCGCATAAAGCGCGCCAAGCTGACAGGCGATTTCTTCATGTATCCAGAAGATGCTCTTCCTAAAATTGAAAATTCGCTGGTAGGTTTACGCATTTCTGATATAGATTCAGCTGAAGTGCGCATAGCAGAGCTGATTGATTCAAATGCCATTCAGCTGATAGGCTTTTCCGCTGAAACAATAGCAAAGCTTGCCAAAGATGCAGTTGGTGAATCAAAATGAAATGGCGCCTAGTTGAGCTTGAGACGCACAAAGCATACATGAATATGGCACTTGATGAGGCGGTGAGCGAAGGCGTTTCAAAAGGCACGAGCCCTCCTACAATCCGCTTCTATACTTGGAAGCCCAGCGCCATATCCATAGGCTATTTTCAAAGCCTTGCAGATGAAGTTGATTTGGAACAGTGCATTGATTCAGGGGTGGACTGGGTGCGCAGAAGAACGGGCGGAGGCGCAGTCTACCATGATGAGCTGGGTGAAATAACCTACAGCGTAATAGCACCAGAAAGCGCATTTCCAAAAGACATTATAAAATCATACAAGCTGATTTGCGGCTGGATCATTGATGGTTTGAAAGAACTGGGCTTGAGGGCGGAATTCAAACCCATAAACGACATCGTGGTAAATGGGAAGAAGATTTCAGGAAATGCACAGACCAGACGGGGTGGCGTACTGCTCCAGCACGGCACCATTCTCTATACCGTAGATGTGCGCAGAATGTTTTCTTTGCTTAAAGTAGCAGATGCAAAAATTTCCGACAAGGTTATCGCAAGCGCTGAAGAGCGTGTTACAAGCCTTTCCGACCAGTGCACCGCAAGTCGTGAGGAGCTCTACGAAGCTCTGAAAAAAACATTTTCAGTCGGAAAGGAATTCGAAAAGGGTGGTTGGAGCGCGGAGGAGCTTACGAGAGCGAAGGAGCTCTCCAACTTACGCTACTCTTCAGCAGAATGGAATGAGATGAGGTAGTTATTTGGGTTTTATTTTAGGCTGAAATATGTGAATTGCCTTTCCAAGCGTAGCATCGGCAGCCTCGCTCAATGCCTCGGATAAAGTTGGATGCGGGTGAATGGTGGCTGCAAGGTCTTCAAGCACTGCGCCCAGCTCAACTGCAAGCGCTCCTTCGCTTATCAATTCACCTGCTTCCGAGCCCACTATGTGGATTCCAAGCACCAGCCCGCTATCCTTTTCTGCAACTATTTTGACAAAACCCTCAGTCTTATTGCGAGTTAATGCTCTGCCAAGAGCTCTGAACGGAAACTTTCCAACCTTGAAGTCCTTTCCTTGCTCCTTTGCTTCTTCCTCGCTAATTCCAACGCTCGCAACTTCCGGGTCAGTGAAAACAACCGCAGGCACTGCACGATTATGGTAGGTGGTCTTCATTCCACAAATGGCCTCAGCAGCAACTACTCCCTGCCTGCTAGCCTTGTGCGCAAGCAATGGCGCACCTACCGCATCCCCCACAGCATAAATTTTGTGATCAGCGGTTCTCATCCTCTCATCAACCTTAATATAGCCCTTCTCATCCATCTTCACGTTAGTCTTGTCGAGTCCAAGCTCCTTTGTATTCGGAGAATGGCCTATTGCGATCAAAACCTTATCAGCATCCACCTCAACCACTTTGCCTTCCTTCTGCCTTAGCTTCACCTTCAGCCTCTCGCCTTCTTCACTCTTCCCCTCAACCGCGGTATCGAACAGCACTTCAACCCCAATCTCGTCAAGCCTTTTGAGAACCACCTCAACCAGATCCCTGTCAACCCCTCTCAGAACCCTGCTCCCATGCGTTACTATTTTCACCTTGCTGCCCAGCTTTGCATATACTGTACCCAGTTCAAGCCCTATGTAGCCTCCGCCTACAACCAGCAGCTCCTTCGGCACTTCTGAAAACTTAAGGGCTTCAGTGGAGCTAACCACTTGCTTTCCATCAAAGGGCAGCTTTTCAAGAGGCCTATGATTTGAACCAGTTGCTATGATTGCATGGCCAAATTCAACACTTACTATTCCCTTTTCAGTTCTCACCCCAACCTTTCCAGAACTTTTGAAAAATGCCTCTCCCTTCACCACTGCAATTCCATGTCTCTTGCAAAGCATCTTCACTCCATTATTCAGCTTATCAACAACTCCCTGCTTCCACTCCTGCATCTTGCCCATATCAACCTTCAACCCTTCCACGCTTATTCCAAACTTTTCAGACTCCTTACCAAGCACACCTGCAATTTCAGATGCATAAATAAGTGCTTTAGAGGGTATGCAACCGTCATTAAGGCAAAGGCCCCCCAGCCCCCTTTCACCCTTCTCATCCACAATCATAACATCCTTTCCCAGCTGGGCAGCTCGAATTGCAGCAACATAGCCGCCAGGCCCTCCACCTATAACTAGAACATCGCATCCACTTGCCAGATCTCCCATTACCATTGTTATCAGCCTAGAGCAGATAAGGGTCTTCAAGCCTTTTAGAAAGCTCGTTCATAAACCGCGCTGCCTTTGCACCATCTATAACTCTATGATCAAAAGTGAGAACCAAATTCAATATCTGCCTGTTCTCAACATTTCCATCAACTGCAACTGCCCTCTCCTTAATTTTCATAACCCCGAGAATTGCAACCTCTGGATAGTTAAGCAAAGGAGTTGCATACGTTCCCCCAATACTTCCTATATTGGTGATTGTAAAAGTACCTCCCTGCATATCCTCAAGCTTCAATTTTTTCTTCCGCGCCTCATCAGCAAGCCTGGTTATCTCTTTTGCCAGCCCGATCAAATCCTTCCTATCCGCATTGCGAATTACCGGAACTATCAACCCGTCCTCAGTATCAACCGCAACTCCTATGTTGTGGTACTTTCTGTACACTATTTCCTGATTCCCTGCATCATAGCGCGCATTGAACTGCGGGAATTTTTTGAGAGCGCCTATTGCTGCTTTTATTATGAATGGAAGGTAGGTGAGTTTCACCCCTCTTTTTTCAGCCTCCTCCTTTGCCTTCCTTCTCACCTCAACCAATTTCGTAACATCAACCTCTTCCATATGCGTAACCTGGGGAGCGGTGTATGCAGATTTAATCATCCTGTTCGCAACCGCCTTTCTCAGGCTGGATGCCTTTACCCTCTCAACTTTACCATAATCCTTCACATGCTCTTCCCGTGCCTCTCCACGCACTTCAGCAGCAGGATGAACTTCCTCTTCAGCTCCCTTGCCCTCCTTGTACTTCTTAACATCATCAATAGTAATCCTTCCACCAGGCCCGCTTCCCTTAACCTTGCTCAAATCTACTCCCCTGTCCTTTGCAAACTTTCTGGTGGCCGGAGTTGCAAGCACCCTGCCTCCCGAACCCGAGTTTTCCTCCATCTTTTCTTCTTTTTTCTCGCTCTTCTCCTCCTTCCCGCGCTTTGAAACCGGTTTTTTCTTAGGAGCCTCTTCGCTTTGATCTATCTCCCGCGCCTTCTCCTCTTCCTCTCCAACTGCAAACATGATCTGCCCTACCTTAATCACATCGCCCTCTTTGAAGTACTGCTTCAACAAATAGCCATCCTTTGGACAGGGAACTTCAACAACTGCCTTGTCGGTTTCAACCTCTGCTACCGGCTGGTCTGCCTTCACCCGCTCGCCTTCCTTTACCAGCCATTTTACAATCTTGCCCTCATGAATTCCCTCTCCAACATCTGGAAATTTGAACTCGAAAACCATACTCCCACATCAGAAGCTCATCACTTTATCAATCGCCTTCATTATTCTGAATACATCCGGCATGTTGAAATCCTCATATCTTGCAAGAGGCACGGGTATATCAAATCCAGTAACTCTCGTAACCGGAGCTTTTAAATTCAAGAAATTATGATCCATTGCACGAGCTGCGAGTTCTGAACCTATGGAGCATGTTCTTGGAGATTCGTGTACCACAATCGCCCTTCCGGTTTTCTCAATTGACTTGATAACTGTTTTTTCATCAAAAGGCCAGAGGGTCTGAAGGTCTATAACCTCCACACTCACATCCTTCTCCTTTGCCTCATCCGCAGCCTCCCTAGTTTCCTTCATCATCGAGCCCCACGAAATGAGAGCGAGATCGCTCCCCTCCCTCTCAACCTTTGCTTGGCCAAGCGGAATCGCATAGTCTTCCTCGGGCACATCCTCCTTTACTGATCTGTAAAGCCGCATGGGCTCCAAAAACATAACCGGATCAGGATCGCGTATTGCTGAAAGCAATAAGCCCTTTGCATTATACGGGCCTGACGGAATAACAACCTTCAGGCCAGCCATGTGAACGAATAGGGCCTCAGTGCTTTCAGAATGATGCTCCAATGCCCTTATTCCCGCCCCGTATGGTGAGCGCACCACCATGGGCACGGAATACCTGCCGCGAGTGCGCATTCTTATACGCGCTGCGTGCGATACCAGCTGATTGAAGCAGTAGTAAAGAAAGCCGCTGAACTGAATTTCCGGCACGGGCTTAAGGCCGCTTACAGCCATTCCAATTGCAGTGCCTATTATACCAGACTCTGCGAGTGGTGTGTCAATAACCCTTTCCTTTCCAAACTTCTCCTGAAGGCCCACGGTAGCACGAAAAACTCCTCCCTCATGGCCCACATCCTCCCCCATTACCACTACCTTCTCATCCTTTTCCATTTCAAGATGCAGGGCATTATTGATTGCTTGAATCAAAGTCATCTTAGCCATTTTGTTCACCATGCGCTTCCTTCTTTTCCTCCCCAATTCGCTTCAAATACTCCATTTCCTCCCTAAGAGGCTCGGGCATTTCCGCGTACACGTACTTGAATATATCTGTTGGATCAATTTTTATCGAACTTTCAGCCTCTTCAAGCGCCTTCTCAACTTTCTGTTTTGCCTCCTCGTTAACCTTCTTCTCATACTCCTCATTCCAAATGCCCTTGCTCCTTAAGTAAAGTTGGAAGCGCACTACAGGATCTTTTTTTCTCCACTCTTCCTCCTCCTCCTTGCTCCTGTATTTGGATGGGTCATCTGAGGTAGTGTGCGGACCGAACCTGTAGGTAAGGCACTCTATAAGCGTAGGCCCTTCTCCCTTCCTTGCTTTTTCAACTGCACTTTTCATTGCGGAATAAACTGCAAGCACATCATTACCATCAACCTGAATACCTTCAAAACCATATGCAAGTGCCTTTTGGGCTATGGTTTCAGCAGCTGTTTGAAGTGCACGAGGTACCGAAATCGCATACTTGTTGTTCTGGCAAACTAACACCACAGGTGCCTTGTTCACTCCTGCAAAGTTTATTCCTTCATGGAAATCACCCTCGCTAGTTGCACCATCCCCAAAGTAAACTGCGCACACCTTATCCTGCTTCTGAATTTTGGCAGCCCATGCCGCTCCCACTGCGTGCGGTATTTGGCTCGCTATCGGGATCGCAAACGGAAAGTCCCCAGAATCCTCAGGCATCCTTCCTCCCTCCTCAGTGCCCATCCACATTAAAAACATCTGTTTGAGCGAAAGCCCCCGCGTGAGGTAAACCCCGTGATCCCTATAGCTTGGAAATACGCGGTCTGTTTTCTTAAGAGCATAAGCAGTGCCTGTCTGACTGGCTTCTTTGCCTTCCACAGGTGCATAGGTAAAAGCCCTCCCCTGCCTCTGGAGGCTCAATACCTTTCTATCAAATGTTCTGGTTGTAATCATAAACCTATACATTTTGTCCAAATCCTCGTTCGAAAGCTGAGGCTCAAGCTCCTTATCCACATTGCCCTTTTCATCCAAAATCTGCAGGTATTCCACACTTCCTTCGTAAATTTTCTTCCTAGGCATGTTCAACTACCTCTTTTCATTCCCCATTTGCTTTCGAAGAACCCCCTTAATAAATAATTCCCCCGCACGGTACGACGTTCGTACAAAAGGCCCGGATGCAACATATAGAAAACCTTTGAGCTCGCCCTCCTTTTTCAATTGCTTAAATCTATCCGGCTTCACATACTCAACCACTTCCATCTGTCTCTCGCTTGGCCTTAAGTACTGGCCTATTGTAAGAATATCGCACTGCACTTCACGCAAATCATCCATCGCGCGCAAAACCTGCTCTTCCTTCTCCCCAAGGCCTAGCATAATTGAACTCTTGGTGTAAATGCGAGCATCCATTCCTTTCACATTTTTTAACACTCGCAATGACTGCTCATAATTCGCCCTCCTATCCCTAACCAGTTTTTGCATGGCGCGCGTAGTCTCGATGTTATGCGCTATCACGTCCGGCCTCGCTTCAACAACCTTTCTCAAACTTTCCTCGCTCCCGCTGAAATCAGGTATCAATACCTCAACCCGAACTTCTGGTTTCAGGGCCTTCACAGCCCGCACGCAATCTGCAAAATGCCCAGCCCCCCCATCAGCCAAATCATCCCTATCAACAGAGGTAATCACAACATAGTTCAAACCAAACTCCTTCACCGCTTTTGCAAGTTTCAAAGGCTCGCGCCCATCCAACTCCTTCCCTTTTGCACCCTTCTTCACAGCGCAAAATCTACAGCCCCGCGTACACGTATCCCCCATAATCATAAACGTAGCAGTGCCGCTGCTCCAGCACTCGCTCATATTTGGGCAGTGAGCACCCTGGCATACGGTATAGAGGCCAAGCTCGTCAAGCCTTTTCTTAATCCTCTCAAACTTCTCCGTATTCGGAGGCCTGATTTTCAACCAACCCGGCTTTTCCATAATCTCTCCAAAAGGAGTAGCATTAGATTATTTTTAACTCTTAAACTTCTGCTTAAGCTTATTTATCTTCCCTGCCCAGCCAATAATATGGAATCCTTTGAAGGTGAGAAAGGAGCTGCGAAAGTAATCATATTTGCAAATATTTTCCTAGTTGGAAGCAAGCTTGCAGTCGCATTGCTTACCGGAAGCCTAGGAGTGATTGCGGTTCTCTTGGACTCGCTCTTCGATTTTGTGGGAGGAATATTTGCATACCTTGGAATAAAGAAGGCGCACGAGCCCCCGGACAAGTATCATCATTACGGCCACCTGAAGTTCGGCCCGCTATCAGGCCTCGCACAGCTCTCCCTGATTTTCATAACGGCAGTTCTGATAATTCTCGAAGCAGCAAGGCGCATAGTCGACCCAATCGCACTCTTCATAACTGACCTGGACTTGGCGCTGATGGGCGGTACGATCGTGGTCGACATATTCATGGCCCGCTATCTAACTCAAAAGGCAGAGCACTATTCAAGCACCGCACTTGAGGCAAGCGCAGGCAACTACACTTCAGATGTACTCCAAAACTCCGCAGTGCTCATCGGCCTCTTCGTAGCCTCATGGGGTTTCAAGCTTGCAGACCCTCTCTCAGCCCTACTTGTAGCGCTCTTCATGATGCGCGTAGTCTTCATGGTGGGCAGAAAGTCGGTACTAGAATTAACTGATGTAAGGCCCTCTGAGGAAACTATAGAAAAAATAGAGAGGATAATCAGGGCTCAGAAAGGCATCAAGAGCTTCCACAACCTCAGAGCACGTTCGGTTTCAGGAAGGGTCTACGTTGACTTCCACATTCAGCTAAACCCAAAGTTCCCTCTAAAAAGGGCGCACGGCATCTCAGAGCAGCTGAAGCAAAACATATTGAAGAGAATGCCAGAAGTGAAGGAAGTTCTTATACACGAAGAACCCTTTGAAAAATCAGGTTGAATTTCCATGAATCCAATCGAAGCCATCATACTTGGAATCATACAGGGAATTTCGGAATGGCTTCCAATAAGCTCAGAAGCAATGGTTGCCCTTGCAGGCAGGTTTCTCTTCAACCTTGAATACAGCAAATCATTGAGCACTGCAATCTGGCTTCATAGTGGCACGCTGCTTGCAGCTGTAATTTATTTTAGAAAGGATTTGGTTGATTTAATAAAAGGAAATCAAAAACAACTCCTTCTCTTCCTCGCTGCGGCAACCCTTGCAACAGCAGTCTTGGCATTCCCCCTACTGTTGCTCGCCTTCACGCTCAAGATTCCTGATTCGATATTCACTATGTTTATTGGTTTATTTTTGGTTTTTGTGGCGTTTGCGCAAAAGAATCGAAAGAAGGGCTTGCAGGAAGAACCAGAGCTGAAAAAAGGAGCGCTCGCAGGCCTCATTCAGGGCCTTGCAGTGCTTCCAGGAATAAGCAGATCAGGGATAACTATAGCAACCCTGCTCGGGGAAAACTACACGCTGAAGCAGGCATTCAGGCTAAGCTTTCTCATGAGCATTCCGGTTGCATTTGGAGTTCAACTCGCGCTCCCTCTTGTAAAAGGCGGCTTTCAGCCCACCGCGCCCCTGCTTGCAGGCGGGCTTGCAGCTGCACTTGTAGGCCTTCTAACCATAGGTGCACTTATGAAATTTGCAGAGCGCGTGAACTTCTTCAAGGCCACACTTTTCCTGGGCCTGCTGGTTCTCCTGCTTGGTGCCTCCCTGCTTCTGTGAACCTACTATTAATATTTTTTTTCACAAATTAGATTCATCATGTATTCTTCCATCTCAAACCAAACTGCCCCCCTGCTTACAGACCTCTACCAGCTAACTATGTGCGCTTCATACTTTGATAACGGGCACAGGGGAGAGGCAACCTTTGATTTATTCGTGCGCTCAATGCCTCCCCACCGCTCCTACTTGCTCTTCGCAGGCTTGGAAAGCGCTCTCGACTATTTGAAAAACTTGAAATTCACTGACGAGTGCATTAACTATTTGGATTCAACCAAGCTGTTCAAAGATTCCTTTCTCAGCTATTTAGAGCGCTTCAAATTCAGAGGGGATGTTCATGCGATTGCAGAGGGAACCCTCTTCTTTCCAAATGAGCCCGTAATGCGCGTAACTGCACCCCTGCCACAGGCACAACTCGTGGAAACCTTTCTACTCAATACTGTGAACTTCCAAACCCTGGTAGCATCAAAGGCAGCCAGAATCGCAACCAGTGCGCGCAATGCATCCTTGGTGGATTTTTCGCCAAGGCGCGACCATGGAGCTGAGGCTGCGCTCCAAGTAGCCCGTTCTTCTTACATAGCCGGCTTCACGGGCACCTCCAATGTTTTAGCAGGAAAGAAATATGGAATTCCAATTTACGGTACAGTTGCCCATTCCTTCATAATGTCCTACGAGTATGAATTAGATGCATTCCGCGCTTACTCATCCACCTTTCCGGACAAATGCCTGTTGCTCATAGATACTTATGATACTTTGAAGGGGGCCAGAAATGCAGTGAAAATAGGAGAGGAGCTGAAGAAGAACGGTCATTCTTTGATGGGGGTGAGGTTGGACAGCGGAAACCTTCTGAAGCTGAGCAGAAAGGTTAGAGAATTGCTTGATAAAAGCGGCTTCAAAAAATCCATAATTCTGGCAAGCGGCAATTTGGATGAGTACAAAATTGAAAAGCTTGTGAAAAAGAAAGCACCAATAGATTCTTTTGGAGTAGGTACTGCCCTTGGCACCTCCAATGATGCGCCCTTTCTTAATGTAAACTACAAGCTCAGCGAGTTCAAGGGCAAGCCCGTAATCAAACTCAGTTCTGGCAAAATGACTCTGCCCGGAAGAAAACAAGTTTACAGATTTTACGATGGGCGAGGCAAGATGAAGCATGATCTAATTGGCTTGGAGAGTGAAAAGTCAAGCGGCAGAGCACTTCTGAAGCAGGTTATGAAAAATGGAAGGCTTGCACGCAAACACCCCCCTCTAAATTCAATAAGAAAGAATGCGAGGAGAAATCTGGAAAGCCTACCTGGAAGATGTAAAAGACTAAAACAAGCCTCAACTTATGAAGTCAGACTGAGCAAAGAACTGCAGTCAATTATAAGCAAACTCAAGCAGGAGCGCTGATTACAGAACTATGTTTATCCGCCCGCCGCATTCAGGGCATACGGGCTTATCATTCTCAAACTCATTTTTCAAAACCTCAAAGCCATACCTCTCAATAAGCATCTTTTTGCACTTTGGGCAGTGCGTATTTTCAACCCCTGCCATGCGCGTATTGCCAAGGTAAACATACTGCATCCCTTCTTCCTCTGCAATGCGCTTTGCCTTCCTCAGAGTACGATCCGGAGTTGCGGGAAGATGGCTCAGCTTATAGTATGGGTGGAATGCGCTGAAGTGCAGTGGTATGTCCTTACCAACTCCTGCTACAAAGCGCGCAAGCTTTCGTATATCTTCATCACTGTCGTTCAGGGTCGGTATCAGCAATGCTATCACTTCCAGGTGAACCTTGCCTTTCAGTTTGTAAACCCGCTCAATGTTTTGCTGCACCGGCAGAAGGTGCGCACCCGTAATTTCTCTGTATTTTTCATCGTTTATGAATTTCAAGTCAATGCGAATGGCATCAAGCAATCCCTCTTTCTCAACCAAATCAAGCATCTCCTGCGAGAAATAGCCGTTTGAGACGAATACGTGGAACAATTCCGCATTCCGCTTCCTCGCCTCTTTTATGCAATCATATGCATACTCAAAGAATATGGTGGGCTCGCTGTAGGTATATGCAATTCCCTCGCACTTGTGGTTTACAGCCAAATCCACAACTTTTTTGGGAAGAGTAGTTGGAATTTCAAGCGCACCTGTGCCGCCTTCCCTCACACCCTGTGAAAGCTGCCAGTTCTGACAATTCAAACATCTGAAATTACAACCAGGAGTACCAAAGCTCAACACGCGCGTGCCTGGCTTAAAGTGGAAGAATGGTTTCTTTTCAATAGGATCAGCTGCAAACCCAGTACTCTTTCCATAATTAAGGCTGTACAGCTTTCCTCGCTCATTCCTTCTAACCAGGCAGAAGCCCATCTTTCTATCTTCAATAACACAATAGCGCTTGCACAGCCTGCACAACACCTTGCCCTCATTCTTCCCAGTGAGCTTTTCGTAAAGCATCGCTTCCCGCATTTTTTCATGCATTTTTCAAACCTCACTTACTTCCTTCTGCACCTCATGCAGCCATTGCAGAACCAATACCTCTTGCTCAAATCCCGCGTGATTCCATCCCTCAGCTCCCGATATTGCTTTGAATTCCACACTTTATAAAAAGGAGTTTCAATCGCATTGCCCATTGCCATTTTCAACATTCTCTCCCTTGGAATTCTTCTCTGAGTAACCTCGCAGCATGGGAAAATGCTTCCATCCTTAGTAATATAGCACGTAGTCCAAGGCTTCTCGCAATCACACATCTCAGGCTTCTCGCATTTTGAAACATAGTCTGCGATCACAACCTCAACTCCCCGCTCCCTTCCAACCTCCTTCGCCCTATCGAAAATCGCATTGATTTCCTCCACGCTAGCCTTGGGAGTTTTTGGATTTATTACCGCATCAGGCATATCCAGCAACACGAGATTTGCGCCCACTATTACCCTGTCAATTCCAAGCCCTGCCGCAATTTCAACTATCTCAGGCACTTCCTTCAAATTATCCCACACCACCGTATTCCCAAACGACAGCTTAGGCTTGCCCTTTCCCATCTTCCTCTTAAGCTCTGCAAACTCCCTCAGATTCCCCGTAACCTGCTCAAAAGTAGCCCCCAATCTGATCTGCTTGAAAACTTCCGGGTCGGCTGCATCGAATGAGATTACCAATTCATCAACTCCAAGTTCAATAAGCCTTCGATTAACCTTCTCAACCAGCAGAGTGCCATTGGTTGTAAACCAAACGTAAATTCCCCTGCTCTTAGCATACTCAATCATTCTGAATACATCCTTGTTCAGCAGCGATTCGCCTATGCCTGTCAAATTGATTGAAATCAGATGCGGCATCCCATCTATAACCCGCCTGAACTGCTCCAGCGTCATATCATTCTTCGGATCCTTTATCAACCGGTTTTCACACATTGGGCATGCAAGGTTGCACCTGAGGGTAATTTCAATCTGAGCAGACATCACCCCTGTGGGCGAGTGCGCAGGCCTTCTAGGCACAGTGTAAAGCGCAGCTCCCGCTGCATTTATTAAAGTTCCAGGATGCACCAGCCTATCCTTATACTTGCCCAGCATCTCAGGTATCTTGGAAAGTTTCATAACTCGCTTATAGTCTGAAATATCTTAAAAACGCTTCTACCCAGCCAAATCCACAAGTGCAACCCGCTCAAGCACCGCCTCTTCAAACGAGTAATTTGCAAGGACTTTCTTGGTCAAGCCAAACCTTTTCACAGCTTCCTTCCTGTCAAATATGATTTTTGGTTTAAGTTCATTTGCCCCAAGCTCCTTCAACAACTCCCTCTTACTGCAATCGCAAAGCACCATAACATCCTTCGCATTCCTC
>QMVF01000002.1 GCA_003660965.1 Microcaldota archaeon | reverse complement strand
GAATAATGCAGGCCCTGAGCGAAACCGGTGCCGCTTTCAGCGAGCTAATGGTAATGAAGGAGGCTTTCAGGTTCAGGCCCAAGAAAACAAATCCTTTGGAATATACTAAGATGAAGGGCGTCGAAGTTGAGGTTGGAAGAAAGGTGAAGGAGCTTGAAGGGCCTGTGCAAATAGGGAAGATGAAGATTGAGGCCGTGCCCGTAAACCATTCCTTGCCGGGCGCGTGTGGCTACATAGTTGAAACTCCTTCGGGCACAGTGGTTTATACGGGTGACTTGCGCTTCCACGGCTACGGAGGCCATCTGACCGAGGCATTTGTAAAAAAAGCTGCAGAGGCAGAGCCAAAGCTTTTGATTTCAGAAGGGACCCGAATAGATTCAGATGGTGGGCTCACTGAGGAAGAAGTCAAGGGCGAGATACTTGGACACATGGAAGGATGCAAGAAATTAGTACTGGCAAACTGGCCCGTTAGGGATACGGACAGGCTGAGAACATTTTACGAGGTTGCAAAAAAGAGCGGAAGGAAGCTTGCAATATGCACCAAGCAGGCATATATTCTGAAGATGCTTTATGATGCCAAGGTGGGCACTCCGAGTCCAAAGGACAAGCACATAGCGGTTTACATGCGCAGAAAGGGCTGGGGCACGCTGGGCGAAGAGGGCTGGCCCGAGAACATAATGCTGGCAGATTATGCCGATTGGGAGAAGGAGTTCCTTGATTATGAGAACATGGTAACGTATAAGGATGTGAAGGAAAGCCAAGAAGAGTATTTGCTGAGGTGCGACTTCTTCGAGCTTGCGGAGCTCATAGACTTGAAGCCCGATAAGGGAAGCGTTTACATAAGGTCGGTTGTTGAGCCTTTCAACGAAGAGATGGAGCTCGATGAGAAGCGGGTTAAGAACTGGCTTGCGCATTTCGGCCTCCTGCCCTACAAACAAACCCACTGCTCGGGCCATGCGCGGGGGCCTGAGCTGAAGAGGATGATTGAGGCTATTGCGCCTGAGATGCTGATGCCTGTGCATACCGAAAAGCCTGAGAAGTTCAAGGGGCTGGCTGAAAAGGTTGTGATTCCGAAGAAGGGAAGAAAGTATGAGATATGACGCAGAATTATCAATTATATATAGAAAAGGTTATAAATAATATATAATATAAGTAAGATGGTGAGAAAATGCACATGACAGTTGAATTCAAGGGCTATTTGGAGGAAATTGTGGATGAGGCAATAAGGAGGGGCATAGTGAAAACTAGGACAGAGGCGCTGCGCGCAGGCCTGCTGGAGCTTGCTGACAAGTACGGGCTTGGCGAGGCTGATGATGAGACTGAGGTGCTGGAGGAGGTGCGCAGGCTTGAGGAGGAGATGAAGAAGGGAAGGATGAAGACTTACTCCAAGAGGCAGTTTGAGAAAAAGGCGGGGCTTTGATGGCTTACAGGCTTGTTTTCACCGAGCAATTCCTTGAGGACATCTCCAAATTAGACCATTCTGTGAAGGTGGTGGTGAAGAAGCTCTATGACAAGATTGAGCAGAACCCCAAGCACTTCAAGCCCCTGCATGGGGATGCCAATGTTTACAGGGTGCGCATACTGAACTTCAGGCTCATTTACAAGGTGCGCGGTGATGAGGTGCTGATGATGAGGTTTGAGAAGCGGAGCAGGGCTTACAGGTGAGCAGATGGCGGGAAACAGGATAAGATGCATTGCATTTGACCTGGACTGCACTATGATTGACTTCATGAGCATGAAGAAGGCCACTGCGCGCGCTGCTGCCAGAGCCATGATTAAGGCGGGCTTGAAGGTTAAGGAAAAGGAGCTTTACAGGCGCATATTTGAAACTTATGATGAGAAGGGCATCGAGTACCAGAAGACTTTTGCGCACGTTCTATGGAAGCTGAAGAAATGGAAGGACTTGAACGAATTCGAAAGAATTCAGCAGGCAGGCATTTCCGCTTATTTGCAGACTAAATTCAAAACTTTACGAGCCTACCCTGAAGTTCTCTCAGTTCTGCGCAGGCTTTCCAAGAAGTACAGGCTGGCAGTGGTTACGGATGCACCGAGGAACAAGGCCTGGCAAAGGCTTTGGCTCACTGGCTTATGGCACTTCTTCCCACTAGTGATAACCTACGATGACACGAAGAAGTTCAAGCCCCACCCCTCGCCGTTTAAACTCCTGCTCAAAAAGACGGGCTTGAAGCCATCTGAAATACTGTTTGTGGGGGATAATCTGGAGCGGGATGTCGAGGGAGCGAAGAGGATGGGGATGAAAACAGCGTGGGCGAGGTACGGGGTCGGTATAAGAAGCAGAAGAGTACGGGAGATAAAAACGCATAACATTCTGAAGAATTTCAAAAACTTGAACAGATATTGATGAAATCTGTAAGAAACTATGTGCGTATGCCGAACATATCGGCAATCATGGACTTTATTATCGTAAGCTCCCGAGGGCCAATAACTCCCAGTTTATCTCTAAAGCGGGTTTTGTCAAGTGCTCGTAACTGAAAGATAAGAGCGACGCTTTCCTCTGGCAATCCGTTTTCCTTGGAAGGTGCGATTACATGAGTGAAAGGCAGTTCAGCACGCTCTAGGTTTTTAGTGAGAGGAACTACAACTGCCATTTCCACCTTCGGAATGTCGGCTAGAATTATTGCGGGCCTCCTGCCCGCCTGCTCATGACGCGAGCTTGAAGGGAACTCCGCGTACCAAACATCTCCCCGGGAAAGACACTGCATGCCATCACAACCATTTCTCGCCGTCTTCGTCGGCAGCGCGATTCCAGGGCTCCATTTCCTTCTTCAATTTTTGCAACTCTTCCGAGGATACAGTTGAGATTAACTCTTTTGCCTTTGAGAAGCCGAGGGCGAAGTCGGTTTCTGAATAGAATGGCTTCATTTCCTTTACCTGCCGCATGGCGCTTATCGGAGCCATTCCATACGCATTTACAAGGAAAGCATAGGTGGCGGCTATTTCGAAAACCGCAGGGGAGGCGTCCGTCATTACCGCCTTTAGTTCTGCTATTTTGCTTAGCTCCTCTTTTGACAAGCGGGCGGAGGCCTTCAGTGCCTCTAGCTCAGACTGATGATCATATAGTTGTTCTGTGAGTTGTGGAGAATACGCGCCGCGCACATATAGGCTAAAGGAATAACCAAAGTCCACACCCATCATTTCCAGAAGGCATATGGCCTTCTGCATCACGAGCCGGCTGTCGAAATTATCCAGCTTCGGCTTCAGCCCCATCTCCCTGAAAGCAGCTATGACTTTTCCTATTTGTCGTTCCATTTTTTCACCCACCTTGAAATCCAGTTTCTCATCCTCTCAAGCTCCTCGCGCCCGGATTTGGTGAGCGCATAAGCATGCATTTCCTCGCCTTGCACAGTTACTTTCTGTTCCTCGATATATTCCATGCGTTTCAGAACCTTCAAGTTGGCGAAGAGCACCCCATCACCCAAGTCTAAAGAAGCTTTAAGCTCTCTGAAAGGTACAACCTCGCCCTCAGGCAAATCCGCCAGAGAGCGCATTATCAGCATTCGTGGAAGCGAGAAAAGCTTAGAGTTCAGAGCCTTAGATGCCTTAACTATCTGAAGCAGGTCACCGCGCACACCCATATTCAATATTGTAGGTTTATATACTTTTCGTTCTAATTTTAGTTTAAAGTCAAATGAAAAGTAAGAGGAGGTGAAAAATGGGGTAAGCTTTAGTTTCATTGCCAAATCAACACCAGCGATACTCGTTGCAGGAGGCGTATTGTTCCTTCTCTTGGACCAAGTAGCAAAGACGAACTTTAGAATGGTGAGTTGGGGGCTGATAGGCCTTGGTGTCCTTTTGACGTTGGTTTGAGCAGGAATTTTTAGAGGCTATAGACAGAACATGTGAAAAAGAACTTAAAAGTAGCATGAGCACTAGAACACAACTCACAATATTGGAAGGTAAGGGAATGGAGCGTCTAACAAAAGAAGAAGCGAAACAGAAAATAATGGAACTGATTGAAGATTATAGAAAACAATATCCGCAAGGCCCACCTAGAAACTTCAATGAAGAAAACACGAAACAGTGGATAGATGAACTTTTCCGTAGACTAGGATGGAATCTACTTACAGACATGTCAAAAGAAGAGAAAAGCGGGCGTAGGAAACGTGTAGATTATGCCTTCAAAATCGACGGAACGGTACAATTTCTGCTAGAAGCCAAGAAACCTAGTGAAAACTTGGATGATCATGTAAAGCAGGCGGTTGAATATGGCTATCAGAACAGCAAGAGATGGGTCGTTCTTACTAATTTTGAAGAAGTAAGGATATATAATGCAGAATACTGGGATAAGGCAGAGGAAATAAAGAGGCTTTTTGTTCCTCTAAGAATTGATGAATTCATTAAACGTTTTGATGATTTATGGCTGCTTAGCAAACCTGCGTTTGCAGATAGGCTGATTGAGAAGATAGCCAAGCAGTATGGAAAGATGAAGCCTAAGGAGCCGATAACGAAGCTATTGGCAGAAGATATGTACAGGTGGAGGCGGCTTTTGACTAAAGGAATTGGAGCTCATAAGAGGCTGAATAACATACCTTCAGATCCACAGGAAGCAAAAGATTATATAGACGAGATGGTTCAGAGAATACTTGACAGGATTTTATTCATACGCGTTGCGGAGGATCGTGGAAATGAGGAACCGGTTTTGGATCAAGCACTTAAAGACTGGAGGGCAGACAAGAGCAAAAAACTGTCGGAGTATCTGCGATTGCTTTTCAGGAAGATGGATGACGTTTATAACAGTGGGATTTTCAGAGAACATGAATCTGAGAAGCTGACCATCGATAATGAAATATATGAGCAAATAATCAAGGAAACTGATGAGAGCCCCACCGGGCTTAAGTATGATTTTGATGCGATAGATGCAGACATACTTGGAAGTGTTTACGAGCAGTATTTGAGCGTGCTTCTGAAAAAGACTGCTAAAAGGGCGACACTTAAGAAAAGTAAGGGAAGGCGGAAGGAGCAAGGAATATACTATACGCCGACGTACATAGTCGAGTATATAGTAAAGAATACGCTTGGAGAGATGCTGAAGGGCAAGAAGCCAGAAGAAGTCGCAAAAATAAAGGTTCTGGATCCTGCGTGTGGTTCAGGCTCGTTTTTGATAAAGGCATTTGATGAGATTAAAGAATATTACAAGAAAGAGAAGGGACAACAGAAACTGAATACTGAATCAAAAATACTGACTGACAACATTTACGGAGTGGATTTGGATCCGAAAGCAGTTGAGATAGCTCGGTTGAACCTGCTCCTGAAGGCCGCTGAGACTAAGCACAAGCTACCGGAGTTGGACAGGAACATAAAGTGCGGAAACTCTCTGATTGATAGTACTTTGAGTGAGGAAAAGAGGGCATTCAACTGGAATGAAGAATTTGAAGAGATAATGAAAAATGGCGGGTTTGATGTGGTGATTGGAAATCCGCCGTATATACGAAATAGAGAACTAAATCCGAAGGAAAAGAAAATTTTCGAAACGGATTATCAAAGTGCAACTGGACAGTATGACATTTATCAGCTGTTTTTTGAAAAAAGTATCGATCTATTAAAAGAAGGCGGCATGTTGGGATTTATCACCTCTAACAAATATACGATTGCAAGCTATGGAGAGAGGATAAGAAAACTAATTTTGAATAAATGCCAAATCATATCAATTATCGACGTCTCAAATATACGGGTTTTCAAAGATGCAGCTATATACCCGTATATAATCCTCCTTAGAAAAAATAAATTCAAAAATATAAGGGATGCGACTAAAATACAGATATTCAGGGCAAAGTCAGAAGAAGATCTTTTAAATTTGGAACGAAGCGAACTAAAACAATCTGAATTTCTGGAAAACGAGGGGGCTGTTTTCAAAATAACCTTTAATAAAGAAGAATCAAGTATACTAACTAAATTAGATCACGACTGTGTGAAATTAGGAGAAATAGTCACGATAAAGGAAACCATACATACAGGGAATATTCGAAGGAAATTAATTTTGGATTCGAGAGAAGGAACCTCTTCAAAAAAACTACTAAGAGGAAAGGACTGTAAGAGATATTATTACAAATGGAAAGGATTATGGGTTAATGTGAATAAAGATAGTATTAATCGGGCTAAAGGAGAATATGCTACGATCCCGTCTTCAGAGTATTTTGAACAACCAAAACTTTTTCTAAGAGAAATAGCTGACAGAATAACTGTTTGCTATGATGAACGGGATTTCTACTCACTCAATAAAGCATACGTCGTCATCCTCAAAGATAGAAAATATTCACTCAAATACCTCATGGGATTGTTGAACTCTAAATTACTATCATGGTATTTTAGAGCTAAGTTTGAATCAGCACACGTACGTGGAGGACATCTTCAATACAAGAAACAATACACCACTCAAATTCCAATTAAGGATATTTCACAAAACAAACAGAAAGAAATTGAAAAGCTTGTAGAAAATATCATAACACTATATTCTAAAACTACAGAGATTGGAAATAAACAAACAGATGAAAAAACAAGAATCGCGAAGAAGATCCTAGAGACAGAGAAAAATATCGATGAGCTAGTCTACAGAATATATGGCCTTACAGAAGAAGAAAAGAAAATAGTGGAAGCATCTTTCAACTAGGTTAGATTTATCTATTGAAAATTATGGTGGCAGTAATACCGACAAGTATTCCACCTATGAACATCAAAATGCCAAGGGAACGCTGACCGCCATAATCAGTTATGAACAAAAAACAGGGATGCAAACATCCAAACAAACCAAACCGCAAGCGGGCCGGGTTCAACGGGCATGTCTCATCCCCTCAATCCCTTAACCCTTTCCTCAAATTCAGCTTTCAGCTTCTCGGCTATCATGTTGCCCGTGAACGCATCAGCCTTTGCGCAGATGGCTAGCTTAGTTGAAAGTGAGCGCGCTATCTTGCCGCGTATTGCTTTTGGTGAGGTTGAAATTGAAGCGTGCTGGAAGATGAGGCCGTGCTTGGGCGGCTTGGTGTGCTTCTTAAGGTGCTTGAACAAGGCTTTTTCTGCTCCTAGAACTTGAATTGTGGAAGCAGGCATGAGTGCTAGTTTGCGTAATGAGCCGGCTTTTGCTATTAGCTTGGCTGCCAATTCTGGCCCTGCTAGAAGTGAGAGGTTTGGTGCTATTTCCTCTGCTAATTTGGTTTGGTATTCCTCGAGTGAGGTGCGGTAGGCGTAAAGGTCTTCCAGCTTCTTGCCTAATTTGGTAAGCTCGGCCAAGTCTTCTTTTTTAAGCGAGGCACCTGTGCTTGATTTTGCCTTATTTGCAAGTTCGCGCGCCTTTGCCTCTCCAACTATTGCCTTGATGTCTTCCACATCCAACTGCTCGCGGTTTACTGATTGAACTAATTTGGCAAATGTTGAGGGCTCGCTCACCTTGAGCTCAGGGAAGTAGACTCCGTACCATTCCGTAAGAGTTTCATAGAGTAAATTGGCTGCTCGGTTCACTTCGTAAATCGCCTTCACGGTGTGTGAGAGCAGTATGTCCCTTGAAGCATGGGCCTCCTTCAGGCCTGCCTTGGCTTCTGCCAGAAAGTCGCGTCTGCGTTTAATCATGAACTAGGTTAGGCATATGAGAATTATAAAGGTTTTAGAGAGTGTGATGATTAGGATAGAGTAGTTGAAACGAAGTCTATGAACTCCTGAGCGCCCTTTACAAAATATTCGGCATCCTTTTTATTGAGGGAAAGGCGGCCGTAGTCGGCGCCGCTTTTTGCCTGCAAGGCGTGGGAGAGGAGGGAATGGAAGTGCTCGTGGCTTTTCTCTAGCTTGCCTGCCTTATGAGCTCTAGGAAGAGGAAGGGCATGTCATCGTGCCTTGTGGCCTTGCGGTTCAGCAGGCGCATTGTGAGCGCATCGTTGGCGCGTATTATTGCGTGTATTGCTTCTGCGCATGCTACTGCTGCTGGGCCGCTTTTCCTGCAGTGGACAAGTGCGAGCTCTGCTGTAGCCAGCCATTCCTTTGCCTCGTCCAGTGCCTTCTTCGGCGTATCGGCTGAGCTCATGTTAAGAAGAGGTGAAAGATGCGTTTAAAAGCAAGCCGAAGGAGCAGGATGCGGATGACTATTTCAGCCGCCTGCTTTCCTTGCCCTTCAGGAATGAAAGCAGTTTGGAGCGGGAGGTGAAGAGAAGGGGCACGAGCCAAGGCTCGGCGTGTCCACTCTTGTGAAGCCGTAGTCCTCTATGCGCGGGTCTTCCTGCTCGAGCGTTAAGAGGAAGGCGGACTCGACCACAACTGTGAGCAGGCCGCATGATGAGGAGCCGGGCTTGTACCACATGTGCTCAACGCGTATCCCATCTGCATCCAGTTGCGTGAGCAGGGCGCCTGCACTGAACTGCTCGTTGTACCACTCATCAGGGAAGGTGAAGGCATAGTAGATGTCCTGCGGGAAATGAGGGCTGCTATCAGCAGGAGTTTCGTTTGATTATGGCTGCAACTTGATTTTTTCATATTATCCCACCCCACTTCTGGGGCTGCTTCTCTGCTATGGAGTGCACAATTGAGCCTATCTTCCAGTTTGCAGGCTCCTGCCCTGTCTTGGCGTAGTGGTAGAGTGCTGCCACGTAGATGGCATTGAGCGCGCTCATCACTATGCCAAGTGCAACGAATGCTATTACAAAGAGAATTACTGCTGGTATCAGGCCCACTGGTCCAAGCAGAAGGTAGAAGCTTGCTGCAGGTATGCCCACCAGTATGAACACGGCTATTGCGAGGAGGAAGTTGGCTGCTCCCAGCCCCATATTCCCAATTATGTACTCTCCAAACTGGTCTTTAACTAGGTAGGCTGAGCGCTTGATTGCCTCCAGCGGGCCGACTTTTTCAAATATGAGTACTGGAATTACGAAGTAGGTTATGATGCTCCATGCTCCGCCTATCAGGCCTATTACGATTCTTCCAAGCAGGTTGTTTCTGGACTTGCCTGCAAGTGCGCGCAGAATCATTCCAACTGTTGCTGCAACTGCTGCCCATGCGGCTATGTTTGTCAAATTGGCCATTGCTATGTTAATTCCATCCTTTACAGTCGGGTCGCCGCCCTTCAGCCTTATGCTTGCAGCTCCAATTAGGGCTGAGTTGAAGAAAATTATTATGAAATAGGAGATGAAGTAGAAGAGGAATACGATTGGGTAGAGTAGTACTGAGTCTGTTAGATCGAAGAGTACGAGGGGGAGGAAGAAAGTGATTGCCGCTATTAGGCCCAGAACTGCCGATATTATGGGGAAGGTGAGGAGCTCCTTGTCGCTCCTTAGAACCGAGTAGCTGCTCTTCATCAATTCCCAGCTTCTGCCGAATGATTCGAACATGAAATCGCCCACTACATATTTAGTCATATTCTTTTGATCTCTGAAGGGCGTGAAGGATTTAAATAGTTTTAAAGCCATATTTTGGTCTAGTTCTATGGAGGTGGATAGGGTTGAGTTTCAAAATAGGAAAGCAGCTTTTTCAGCATCCTGTGGCTGACGGTGGGGGAACGAGAAGGCAACCAGAACCGATTACTGATAGAATCAAACAAAGAAATGCTCCGGATACGGGCTATACCCTGAGAATTTCTACGCCGGGCTGCAACCTAAAATGCGTTTATTGCAGAACGCAGAAAAAATTTGATGTTGAGTCCATATCTAATGAGGAACTTTTGGATGTGATAAGGGCATCTATTGAAAATGGTGTTTACTCTCTTAGGTGGACAGGGGGGGAGCCTACAATACTTCCAGGTTTTATAGACCTTGTAGGCCAGGCAAGACAAGAGGGAATAAAACATCAGATGCTTTCCACAAATGGAACCCTTCTTTACCCCATGGAAGAAGGATTGAAAGAGGCAGGCATAGAGAGGGTTAATATAAGCCTTGATACGCTCGATCGCAATAAGTACGCTCAGATAACGGGTGCAGACCTTCTCGAGGAGGTAATAAGAGCCATAAAAAAGGCGACTACAGTCTTCGATCTGACAAAAATAAACAGTGTTCTGCAGAAAGCGAGTTTTGAGGAAATACCTGCGATGATCGAATTTGTTGCGAGTTTGAGAGCTCCAAAACAGATAGTACTTCGGTACATAGAACTGGTAAAGGGTGGATTTCAAGGTGATAGGGAATACGTGGATGACCAACACCGTTCAAACCAACAGGCAATAGAACTCGTAAGAAGCATATTTGGGCCTGTTGAGGATGTAAGTGTTGAAGGAGACAACCCCATGTGTTATTACAAGAGAATAGTTCAGAATGGCGTGACGATGGGTTTTGTACCGAATTTCTCCACAGATTACAGTTGTGGAGGTAAGAAGTGCAAAAAACTGAGAATCAGCCCTACCGGATTCATGAGTAATTGCAGCATTTATCAGCAATTCGGCCATGATTTAAAAGGCACTACATATGAGGAGAAAGTTGCTACGATCAAGCACATAGTGGAGGAGAAGATGGCAAGGGGAGAGGAAGACTTCAAGAAGCTTAGGCATTATCAGACAGACTATCAGTTCTGGAGATTTGGAGCACCAAGTACTCAGAGGATGGATGATGATAAAGGCCCTAAATGAGCAACACGCGCTTTCGGCGAGAGCAAAACAGGCTCCGCGAAATGATGCGATGCCAGTAACCGTGTTCATATCATCTACGGATAGGTGCAACCTAAGATGTCCAGATTGTTTTTCAAATATCGGGAGATACGGAGAGATGCCTTTTGAAAAGTTCAAGCGCCTAGCAGATGAACTTTTCCCAGCTGCAAAAGAATATCACACCACGGTAGAGGGAGAACCGCTCACTACGAGTTATTTTTTGGATATTGTTCCGTTATTGGAAAAGCACAGCACTATGATGAAGCTTACGACAAATGGTACCTTGCTGGATGGGGATATGGCTGCCAGGGTGATGCATGTACTTGGTTCTGTGAGATTTTCTGTAAATGGAGCGACTAAAGAGATGTTTGAAAGGTTGTCCTTGGGGTCTGATTTTGAAGGAGTCATGAGAAACATCGAGAGATTTATACGATTAAGAGAGCATTCTACTAATAGGCCAAAGGTTACGCTTCAGACAGTGATTTCAATAGATAACATAGCGCAACTGCCAGATATTGTGAGAATGGCTTATCGATTGGGGGTTGAGAGGGTGAAGGCCCAGCATATGATAGCATGCAATTTAAGCGGTAGGAAGAGGACCCTTTGGTTCCATCAAGAAATCGCTAATCAATATTTGGAAGAAGCAGAAGCGCTTGCAAAGGAGCTAGGCTTGGAATCAAAGTTCCCTAGGAGATTTGGTAAAGAAAAAAGACGGAAGGAAGGACGTAAGATCTGCCATTTCTTGTGGCAGGAAGGCTGGGTGCAGGTAGATGGAACGGTAATTTCGTGCTGTCATCCGAAGCATATGGTCATGGGCAATGCGTTTGAAAAAGGTTTCGCAAGCGTATGGAATGGAGAGGAATATCAGGATTTGCGAAAGAAGCTGAATACGGCTAAGGAGCCAGCAGCGTGTAAAACTTGTTTGCTTGTAGAGGCGTATAGGGGAGGCGGAAAGGAGTACGGTGAAGGGGATTTCGTACACGAAAGGTAGATGATATGAGGAAATTCCAACCTAAACTGGTGCGATTGAAGGAGCAGAATGCGCGTTTGGTCGCAGAATCAGAGAGAACCAGATCACCCATAAATAAGGGGATGCCAACACGGACGACAATAACTACGACTACGCAGTGTAACCTAGCCTGTGAGATGTGCAAGTATCACGGTCAGGAGAAAGTAGAAAGCGAGAGGCTTCCTTTTGACAAATTTAAGGATGTTGCGGAGCAGCTGTTCCCTGCTGCTGAGGAGTTTCATCCGACAGTTAAGGGAGAGCCGCTCATGACTCCATATTTTGAGGGGATGTTAGAAGTTATGGAGCGGTTTGGAGTAAGATTGAACCTGACTACTAACGGAACGTTATTGACAGAGGAAAAAACAAGTGGGCTGATTCATCTTTTGAGAGATGTTAAGTTCTCATTTGATGGCGCAAGCAAGCGTACGTTTGAGGCAATAAGGAATGGCGCGAGGTTTGAGCAAGTGAAGGAGAATATACGGGCAGCTACCAGAGTGAGAGATGAGTATGTTGCAAAGTATCAGCAGGAAGATGGATTTAGAAGGCCGACCGTAACGATACAGGCAGTTCTTATGACTACGAACATTCATGAGCTTCCGGATATGGTGCGGCTTGGAAAGGAGCTGGGGGTTGATAGAGTGAAGGGCTTCAACCTCATGGTTCTCGACCCTGAATTCATAAAATATTCTCTCCTGTTCGACCAAGAACGGGCGAATATATTCATAACTCAGGCAGTGAGCATGGCAAGAAGGTTTGGGCTACAGACGAAATATCAGGAACCGTTTGATCTGAAGAGAGATGTGTTCAGATATGAGGAGAGTGGAGAGAAGAGAAGAAATTGTGAGTTCCTTTGGAGGCAGATAAACATAGAGCCGAACGGTGATGTTACGCCGTGTTGTCATGTAGATGCACCGGTCATGGGGAATATTTATCGAGAGGATTTGAGAACTATCTGGAACAATGAGATGTACCAGGATATGCGGGCTTCTCTGGACACCACGGGACTCTGGGAGTGCTGCAAAACCTGTGCCATGCTCGATATGCGGGTGCTTGATGCCAAGGCATTCATATTTGTACCGTTGAATATTGTTGAAAGGAAAGAAGGTGGCAGGTGAGGTGATTGAATGGTCGAACTAGTGATGGGAAAAATGAAGATGTCGGGTGATTATGATTCTATTGTTCAAGCAATAGCTAAAAATAGGGCGGAGCTTGACTTTTTGCGCAAGAATCCGATTACGGACTTTTTCTCATTCAGAGAGCGAAGCAGAATCGTTAGGATGGAGATTCGAAAGGAATTGGACATGCTCCTGAAAACGGATCCGCGGGAGAGCAGATATGATGAGCTAGTGAGGGCGCTCAGGTGTTATCCGCAGCAGTGCCTAGCCGCAATCGAAGAAGCTAGAGATTCATGGATCGGAGATGAGAAGGGCACAAAGACAGTGTTATTGCTGATGAGTGGAATGGATGAGCCGAAGGCAGATGGCTTAAGAAAGGAAGCAGAGAAAGCATCCAAAAGAGATGATTCTGAAAAACAAGAGCCTCCAAGAAAAGGAGGTAAGAAGCCTAAGAAGAAAGAGGTGTATTCGAAAGACAAGGACCATAGGAAGCTCGGCAGGGAGCTTGACCTCTTCATGATGCACGAATCAAGTCCAGGCACGCCGTTCTTCCTTCCCAAAGGTACAATAGTATATAATTCACTATTGGGCTTTTTGAGAGAGGAATACCGTCGAAGAGGATATCAAGAAGTGATTACGCCGCTGATGTACGACAAGAAGTTATGGGAGACTTCGGGCCACTGGGACCACTTCAAGGAGCATATGTTTAATCTCGAAGTTGATGAGCGTGAATTCAGTCTTAAACCCATGAACTGTCCCTCGCATCTGCTAATCTATATGAACTCACTACGCAGCTATAGGGACCTTCCCTTAAGGATTGCCGATTTTGCAGTATTGCATCGGAATGAACCTACGGGCTCACTAACTGGAATGACGAGAGTGAGGAAATTCAGTCAGGATGACTCGCACATATTCGTTACGCCAGAGCAACTCAAGGATGAGCTTATAGGCCTGATAGATTTCATGAAGTACATATATGAGAGGGTTTTCAAGTTCGAGTACACGGTTGATCTGAGCACGAAGCCTTCGAAGGCCATGGGAAGTGATGAACAGTGGAGTCATGCTGAGAAGGCGCTTGCAGAAGCCCTGCAGGCAAAAAGCGTTCCATATGGAATTAAGGAGGGTGAAGGGGCATTCTATGGACCGAAAATAGACATACAGATAAAGGATTCACACGGAAGGAATTGGCAGTGCGGCACGATTCAGCTTGACTTCCAAATGCCAGCCAGGTTCGGAGCCACGTATGAGGGTGCAGATGGTGAGAAGCATACGCCCATAATGATTCATCGTGCATTGCTCGGAACGCTTGAAAGGTTCATGGGAGTCTTGATTGAGCACTATGGGGGTGCAATGCCTCTCTGGCTCTCTCCACTACAAGTTAGCTTGTTACCGGTTAATGACGGGCATTCTGCCTTTGCACATGAATTGCGTAAGAAGATGGAGAATGCGGGGCTCAGAGTGGCAGTAGATGAAAGCATGAACACGATAGGCTATAGAATACGTAAAGCACAGATGGAAAAAGTACCCTACATGCTCGTAATAGGAGATAAGGAGATGAGTAGTGGAACACTACAAGTCAGGACACGTAAGGGAGAGATAAGTAATGAAAAGACAGACGATTTTATCAAAAACGTCGTTAGAGAAGTGGAAGAGAAGGCCTGAACTCTTCCAAGTATAGTTGCTTGGCCTCGCGTATGTTGCGCAGGGCTTCCTCCTTAGTTTCGCCCTGTGAAACACAGCCAGGCAGTTCGGGTACGTAGGTCGTGTAGCCTCCCTCCTCCTGCTTTTCCAGAACTACGTGTAGCCGCCTCATTTCATCGCCTATAGGTTTGTCCAGCCCGCAGTTTATAAAGCTAAGCGCATCTTCATCCATGCGAATCCCGAGGTGAGTTGGGCAGGGCGCTTTTTAAGCGCTTTCAGAGTGGGGTGCGGGTGAAAAATAAGAAAGGAAAGGCTACTCTTCTACAGAGCTGGCATCTGTCTCAGGCGGCAATTCCTCATACACTATGTCGCTGCCGTACCATCTGCTTGTGTAGCCCTCAAGGTCTTCGCGCGCAACCTCATCATAGGTGTCGAAGTTGTACACAACCACTTCATCATTTGTGATTATGTACAGGTATTCATCCATGTACACGTTGCGCACCGCATCCTCCCTTATTATCTTGCGCAGGCTTATCTGCCCGTCCTTTACTCTGAACACGTAGTCAGAGCTGCCTATTGGCAGAACCACCAGGTTCTTGGCCTCATAGTGGAGGAATGCGTGGTGGTTGTAGATTGCCTCGCTCCAGTACTCATCCATTATGAATGAGTCCAGCTCGGTTGGATCAGTTGGATCGGAGATGTCGAAGAGCGAAATCTTCACATTCCCATCCTGCTTCCCAATTCCGAGCAGCTGGTCTGCACCTATTGGGTGCAGGTAGGTTGAGTAGCCGGGTACCTTGAGCTCTCCCTTTACTTCGGGGTTGTAAGGATCGTAGAGGTCTATTATGAACAGCGGGTCTATCTGGCGGAAGGTTACGACATAGCCGTAGCGGCCTATGAAGCGCACTGCATACACGCTCTCGCCCTCAGCCAGTCCAACCGCTCTTCCAACCTCATTCATGTTGGAGTCGAGTACGAGCACGCCGTTCTCGGAATTGCTCCAGCTTCCATAAGTCACGGCTACTCGCAAATTGTTCTGGTATTCATCCATTGCAAACTGGTTGAGCAGCCTGCCCGGCACTATGCCTGTGTCAGGCTCGCTCAAAGCGCCCGTACCTTCATAGGCTATGCGCGCAATTCCCGTATATTCAAGCTTCTCAGGGTAGGCTGTTATGTATACATCCAACCCATCCTCCAGATCATTGAACAGGTTTGCAGCCTCCTCATCGCTTGCCCTGCTCATCCACTGCTCAAGCGCAATGCTGAACTCCAGAGTTTTTGCTTCATCTGATATGTCCAGCGAGTCCAGGTATTCAAGTCTGTCCTGCAGCTCCTGGGGCAGAATGCCCAAGCCGTCTGTAAGAAGGAATTCAAAGAGCACCTTGGTTTCAGACTCGCGCTGGTACATTCCAACATACAGGTTCTGGCGGGACATGTAGAGGGTTGAGGAGTATGGGCCCATGAAAGCCTTGGAGTCCATAATCTCCCCAGTACTTGCCTCCAGTGAAATCACATCATAGAATACTTCTGAACTGATGCCCTGAGGTATGTAGACGCTTGTGTAGTCTATTACAAGTGAGGAGCACACTCCTCCTGCGCATCTCTCAAGAGGCATGGGTCTGTAGGGTGCGTACGGGTATTCCTGAAGAACTAGGTAGATTATTCCATCCACCATGCGTGAATCCACGTAGGTTGAGTTCAGGTTAATGTGCCATGCGCGCTCGCCATCATCCTTGTTGAATGCCTCTATCTTATCATAGGAAATTGCTATTACCACGTCATCGTATTCATAAATTCCATCGCCCCATTCGGTTTCAGCCTCTGCATACCTTTCCAAATCAGCTGGCGGGTAGGCATTTAGGAAGTTGAGCATGTCTCCGCTTAGAACATAGAGCTCAGTGCCGGTCTGGCTGTCCACTTTAACTATATCCAATTCATCAACTCCAACCACCTGTACATTTGTGGTTGAGTAATCTGAGGGTGCCTGCGCTCCGGAATCAACGGTTTCTTCCCAGCCCTCTGCAGTTGTGGGCGCTGCCTCTGGCACTGCATCAGCCGCTCTGCCCCCTATACTATAGCCGTAATAGCCTTTGTAGGCAGAATCTAGAGCTTCCTGTATATCTATCTCACCTGAAGCCTGCATAAAAGTGAAGCCTCCGTTTACTGAAGAAGGCTCTTTTACCTGCCCATCTCCACCATTCCCTGGCGGGGTTTCGGGAGGCGCGCCCGGGCAGCCGAGCATTAACATTACAGCCATCAGAATTGCACCCATTGCGAGTAATCTGCGCATAGCATCACCTGAAGAACTATTTTCACCAAAGCTTAAAAAGAGGGATGCGATATTTCGGTTTTCGCCGCATGATCCGAGCGCCTGTGCAAGCTTTTTAACCTATGGCACATTAGTAAATGGAAGAGGTAGATGAAGTGCAAGAGGAGTTAATGGCAGTTGCATTGAAGCGGAATTTCCTTATGCCTGCCAATGAAATCTATGGTCATACGGCAGGCTTTTATGATTATGGAGTAGTGGGAGCTGCCATGAAGAGGAAGTTGGAGAATGCATGGCGCGAGCTGTTTTTGTGGCGGGAAGGCTTTTACGAAATTGAGAGGGCATCTGTTCTGCCCGCAGCTGTGCTGAAGGCCAGCGGCCATGTTGATAATTTCGGGGACATGATGGCGAGGTGCGCGAAGTGCGGATGGGCTGACACGGCTGATGCAATTGTGGAAGATGCGGAGGCGCTTGAGAAGCCCGAGCAGTATGAAGCCGCCATTAAGAAGCTTGAGTTCAAGTGCCCAAAGTGCGGCTCAAAGGAGTTCAGGGTTGCGTGGTTCAAGCTGATGTTTGAAACCAAGGTTGGTGCCAAGGGTGATGAGACGGGCTATTTGAGGCCTGAGACTGCGCAGGGAATTTTTGTAGACTTCCCAAGGATTTTCAGGGCTCTTGGCTCGAAATTGCCATTGGGTGTGGGGCAGATTGGAAAGAGCTTCAGGAATGAGATTGCGCCAAGGCAGGCATTGATGCGCCTGCGCGAGTTTACTCAAATGGAATTGGAGTATTTCTTTGACGCGAGTGAGGGAAGGCACCCGAGATTTGGGGAGGTAGAGGACAGAAAAGTGCGGGTTTTGACTGTTGAGCAGCAGAGGAAGAAGCAGGGCAGGGCGAAGGAAATTAGCTGCATGAAGATGGTTGAGGAAAAATTGGTTCCTAATGAAGCGGTTGCCTACTTTATGTACAGGACTCAGCAGTTCCATGAG
>QMVF01000001.1 GCA_003660965.1 Microcaldota archaeon | reverse complement strand
GCTATGTAACGAAACGCGGCTGCAAAGCTATTTATTAGCTAGCCGCACAATTCGCCTCATGGACCTTGAAAGGCGCGTTGAACTGATCTCACGAGCACCTGCTGAAGAAGTGATTACAAAGGATGAACTGCGCGCACTGCTCGAGAGCGAGAGGCACCCAATAGCCTACAATGGATGGGAGCCCTCGGGCCCGGTTCATTTAGGTACGGGCTTGATGTGCGCCTACAAGATGAAGGACTTTGCAGAGGCAGGAGTGAAGTTCAAGGCTTATTTGGCAACTTGGCACGCATGGCTCAACAACAAGTTTGACGGAAACTTGGAGCTCATAAAAAAAGCAGCACTGCACTTCAAGCACTCTTGGCTTGCATGCGGAGTGCCTGAGTCTAAAGTTGAATTCCTATTTCCTGACAAGTTGTACGATGACATTGATTATTGGGCAAAAGTTGTGAAAGTTGCGCGCGAGGTTACGGTAGCGCGAGTTGTGCGCACGCTTGAAATTGCAGGCAGGAGCGAGGATGCGCAGGAAAGCAGAAAGGTTGCGGAACTGATTTACACACCCATGCAAGTAGCAGATATTTTCCATTTTGGAGTGAAGCTCTGCCAGCTGGGTATGGACCAGAGAAAGGCAAATATGGTTGCGCGCGAGGTTGGCGAGAAGCTGGGCTATTGGAAGCCCGTAAGCGTTCACCACCACCTACTACAAGGTTTGGGCAAGCCCCCTCAATGGCCCCTGCCTCCGGATGCAACAGAGCGCAAGCGCATGCTCTCATCGGTAAAAATGAGCAAAAGCCTTCCACAGTCGTGCATTTACATTTATGATGAGCCTCCTGCTATAAAAAAGAAGTTAGGAACTGCATTCTGTCCTGAACGGGAAGTGGAATTCAACCCCGTAATCGACATTGCAAGACATATAATTTACAGAGAAAGGAAGAATGGAATTACGATTGAAAGGCCTGCTAAATTCGGGGGCAAGCTCGAGCTTCAAACCTTTGATGAATTAGCACGCGTTTACAAAGAAGGCAAACTTCATCCTGCTGATTTGAAGAATGCAGTAGCTGATGAACTGAGCGAAATTCTGAAGCCTGTGCGCACCTACTTTGAGAAAAATAAGGGAGCTAGGGAGAGCAAGGAATTCATTTTGAAAGCACGCATAACTCGATAATCATATTGCTTTAGCACCATACTCTCTATGATTGCCCAAGCCCTTTCTTACTTTCCAGCCGCGCTTGTGCATGGCATCCCTTACTCTCTGCTTTGCAATTGCAAGCGCCACATCGCGCGGATGCCTGTCATGCTCAAGAGCCTTTTCAAGAACTATTCTGGTGCTCTTCCTAATCTTCTGTTCCACCACCCTGAACATGTGCTCTGGCTTGCGCCCTCTCATCTCCAAGTAAGAGCTTATCACTCCGCCTGCATTTGCAATGAAGTCAGGCACAATCATGACTCCCTTCTTATCAGTAAGCTTCTTCTCAATGGTTTCAGCTATTGGTATGTTCGCTGCTTCAACTATGACTTTTGCCCTAATCTTCCTCCAGTTCTTCTTATTGATTGCATTGGGCCTTGCACCCGGTATTAACAGATCGCACTTGGTTTCAAACAGCTTCTCCTTTGAAAAGTGCTTGCACTTACCTCCCTGCAGCCTCACCAGAGTGCGCCTCTTCACCTTCTCCTTAATCAACTTTGAAACTACGAGCCCCCGCTCATCATAAAGCGTACCCGCACGCTCGCTCACCGCTATCACCTTAGCACCCCACTTGCTGAGGAAGCGCGCTGTAAACGAGCCCACATTTCCAAAGCCCTCAATTGCAACCGTGGCTCCGTTTATGGGTATGCCTGCTATCCGAAGTGCAACTGCTGCACTGTGCGCAACTCCAAAGCCTGTACTCCCCAGCTCATGAGGCAAACCTCCCGCTCTTCTGGGCTTTCCAGTAGCCGCCTTCATAGTCCCAATCTCTTTAGCATATGCAAGCATCTCCTTCTCGCCCGTATTCATATCAGGCCCTGCTACATAACGAGCAGGGGAAAGGCCTTTCATTCCACGCGCCAGTGCTCTCAATGCCTCCTGCTTATCTACCTTCCAAGGGTCAGCCTTCACCCCTCCCTTAGCTCCGCCCAAAGGCAAGTCAGCCATTGCATTCTTCCAAGTCATGGCGCGGGCAAGCCTCGCAACCTCATTAACTGTAATGTCTGGAAGCATGCGCACTCCGCCCTTTCCAATTCCAAGCGCAGTGTTATCTATAACTACAAAACCACGTATACCTGTTTTCAAATCATAAATCTGAACTATCTCCTCAGGTCCAAACTCACCAAAAGCGACCACGTGATCTCACCTCAGCTAAACAACGGGTGCTGCCGCTTTCGAACCCAGTCTTTATATAGCTAGTGTTACTGCCCCCATACATTGATTATATTCCCGTTCTCCTTGCTCAAAAGCACATTCAGCGTACTATTGTCTGAATCCGACTGCCAAGTAACAAGCCAAACATCTGTATATACTGCCTTCCCATCAGGCGGGTAGCCCTCATCACCGTAGAAGCGGGCCAAGGGCCTTGCATCACTATGCTCCAGAATATATTCACTTACTTCCTGCGCTCCGAGCCTGGTATGGCTTGCTATAACTGCCTCCTCCTCAAATAATATTACGCATTCATCGCTCGGAAGATTTATGCATGCCTGGCAGTCCTGGGTAATCCAGTCCTCCCTTACCACATAGCCGAATTCGGGGTATTTGTAATCAACATGAAGCCTTGATGGGCACGGGCTTCCCATATCAAACGTAACCCTTGCCTTTATCATCCAATTGCCTCCCTCCTTCTCAGCCTCCAATATTTCATGATATGCATCAGGGTACTTGGAATTCAAATCCTCATTTACAAACCTCAAAGCCTCGTCTTTAGTGGTGGCTGTGCGACTGGAGAATACAAGGTAGGCTAGCGCTATTATGAGTACGAGAAGCAATGCGGCTACTGCTTTGTTCATCGAACCTACCAAAAGTTATTAATTAGCGCCATATAAAAGGCTTTTCTGGAGGTCGAAATGGGTTTACCTTTATTCCTACGAGTTTTTCTACTCTCTTCTTCACTCTCCTTACTAGCCTTTGCCCTACTTCCAGACGTGGATATGTGGCTTTTGGTAAAGCTGCTTGCGCTCTCCTTAGGCATCACACTCATCATACCTGTACTATATCCACACCTGCGCGGGGTGAGAAAAGGCGATGTGGTGCAGGCTGTGAATGCACCCATGCGCTCATTCCTTCCAATCCCCTTCCTCTCCGCCTTTTCAATGGGAGGTCAGTTCATCTCGCTTGATAATGGGAGAATAGGCTCGCGCATAAAAGTTGCAATGCCTGATGGAAGCTGGCGCGAAGCGCTCGTTCTCTCGTACTCTGGCCTGTTCAACCCCGCGCGCGTACGCCTGCTGGAAGCCGAGCATACCATAAAAATACTGTAGTGATTTTATGGATTCTGCAGAGTTCAAAGATATTGTAATTTCAGTGCTTGCAATCTCAATAGCCTTTACCCTAGCTCTTTCAGACGGGATTTTCGGCCTGCGCAGGCTCTTGCTGGATGCAGTAGCCATGCGCTTCATAGTAGCATTAGTTACTGTTGGCTTTGGCTTCGTATTGCACGAGCTAGCCCACAGATTCATGGCCCGTAAATATGGTCATTATGCAGCCTATCAGGCATGGCCCATGGGCCTTCAGCTGGCTCTAATAACCTCGCTCTTTGGCTTTGTATTTGCAGCACCTGGTGCAACTGTAATCTATGCGCATTATTTGAGTAGACGCGAGCACGGAGTAATTTCCGTAATAGGCCCGCTCACCAACGTAGCGCTTGCATTCCTATTCGTAGCTGCCCTTCCAATCTACTTACTGCTTCTGCCAATAGAATTGGCAACTCTGATTTTTGCTTACGGTTATCAAATCAATCTCTGGCTCGCATTCTTCAACCTTCTTCCCTTTGGCCCGCTTGATGGAAAGAAAGTTATGGCCTGGAATTCCACACTCTGGCTCACTCTAATAGTATCAATATTCCTGTTGCTCTTCGTCTTCCCCCTACCGCTGCTTTTCCTGTAGTTTTAGGCACCGGGTTGCTCTGAGCCAGGGTTGACTGTGGTCTTTGGTGTGGGTGCTTTGGGCACTTCGATTTTTGCATGCGAACTCTTTTTCATGCGCGCTAATCCGACCTTTGCCATCAACTTCTTCGCATCCTGACCAGCAGCTTTTGCAAGCTCGGCTGCAGCAGAATAATCCTCCATAGCTTCTGCATAAAGCCCGACTGCTTCAGCAAATGCCTTGTCTGCCTTTGGAAGCTCCTCCCTTGCTTTCTTGTATTCCGCCTCGGCCTTCGCAGCATTCGGCTTCTCTCCACCAGCATGCTTGTCGCCTGCCTCAAGCGCCTTAATGCCCGCCTCTAATGCACTCATTCCAGCTTCAGCAGCTGCATTTGCCTGCTCCATAGTCGCTTCTGCGCTCTTCACAAATGCCCCCACTACTTTTTCCTTCTCCAGGTTTACGAAGCTAGTCCAATCCTTTTCTCCCTGCCTTCCAGCCCCCAAACTCCTTTCAACCTGATTCAATGCCGCTATGGCTTTCTGGTATAATTCAATTGCCTCAGCACGCCTTCCCTCATCCTTCACCTTACCAGCCCATTCAACATAAAGATCAGCAACATCCCTTTGCACGAAGTGCGGGTCAGTTCCTATAGTCCCTGCCTTTTCCGAGACCATTCCAAGCACGCGCTCCCTCTGCTCAAAAGTCAGAACATCTTCCTGTTTTGGATTACGTATTTCATCATGAGCATGCAGCGTTACATCAAGAAGCGAAGCCACGGACCAGTGATTAGGCGAGTTTTCAAGCATATAGTGAAGAGCAGCTATTCTGCCCTCCCTCTTATCCTCGCCACCAAACAGCTTCGCTATTTTATCTGCTCCATCCGCACCATAGACTTTCCAGAGATTTCTGAATACCTCATCCAAAACCCTGGAATCTCCTCCCTTGCCACTTTCTTTAAGCTGCAGCAAAACTTCCTGGGCCGCAATTGCCAAGCCCACTTTGTCAGTGCGCTCTCCAGTCATTTTGTAAAGCATTCCTCCTGTCGAAAGCCTCCTGCTGAACTCCCTAAGAGCTCCAAGCGCGCCCGCCTGCGAGTTCAAGGCATTAAATAGACCTGTAGCCTTCGCATTCTGCCTTGCCGTAACTGTGCTTCCATCAACCATTCTACCTGTCAAATTCACTGGTTTGTGTACATCAACTGCCATGAATAACACCCCGCTAAGAATGAGACTAAAACATGACTTTTCAACCTTTTAAATCTTTCAACTCTGGTTCTGCTTCAAAAGAAGTTCATCTGCTGCCTCGCCTGCTTCATACATTTTCTGGCTTGCCATGTGCGAGCGCTTCATCCTTCCCGCATCCTTGTAAAACCTTGCCGCTAATGCAAACCACTCGCCCGCGCTTTCAAATTTCTTGTCATCCTGCGCTTCTCGGGCTTTTTCAAGCTTATCATCGCCCACAGTTTCCATCTTTTCTGCAACAACTGCCAACTTATTCTTAGCCTCATGTGCCTGGTTTGTGGAACTGATAACATCAAATAGCCTAGCTGCCTCTTTATAGGCCCTTGCACCACCGCAAAGCTCTTCAAAGCTATCATCCCCTCCCCAAACCAGCACATCTCCTTTTTGAGCTAGCAGCTTTGCGCTCGTGTAAGTTGCGCCCTTCTGTCTATGGTGCTTGAGTTTGCTTGCATTCGATAGCACATCTGGCCTGTAAAGCTCGAGAAGCGCGTCAAGCACCTTAAGCCTCTCATCGTTCCGCAGGCCAGCGCTCTCAAGCAGAGTATGGCCTCTCTTCAAGGCCTCTGCATAGCACTCTGCGCTTTCCCTGCCAATAGTTGCAAAGAGCTCGAATGCAGCCATCTCTCCCTGCTGCTCGCCCAGCTTTTGAATCAAAAACTTTGCCGAGTTTTTAATGCCATAAATTTCGTAAATGCTCCTGTAGGCAAGCTCCCTCACCCTGCTATCTGAGCCCCTGTTGCGTAGAGTCTGAATTGCCTGGTTGGCTTCAGCTCTGTAGGCCACTGGCCTCGAGCGCCATGACAGCCTGAAGAAGAAATCATTGCCCTCACGCCTCTTTCTAAGCTCCTCAATTGAAGTACTTGGTACTAATCTGCGGGACTGCCTGTCCTGCCTATTTGTCGGAAGTCTTTGCAGCAACGGCCCGTTTGCCATAACATCACTATTGTAGAATGAGGTTTAGATATGCATTTTCAAACTTTTAAACCCATCTGCTCAGTGCTTCCGCCTCCCCCTCTTCTCCCTTGCAAATTCCAAATATGAGTAAACCATGGTCCAGAGTGCGGCTGCAACTATGAGAATTATGGAGGACCAGAATGCATAGTCGGGCACGAGGAGCGTGAGCAGCATGAGCAGCCCGGCGCCCATGAAAACCTTTCCACCCATCTCATGAGTCTTTTTCCAAACCCTATCACTGGAGAGCGTCCACGGGGTGCGTATGCCTATGAAGTAATTGCGCTTCATAGTTGGCATTATGTAGCCCATGTAGCCGAAGAGCAGCGCAAGTGCAGGTATTATGAAATAGGTCATGCTCAGCTCATAGCCCAAGCCTGCTAGGAGCGAGAATGCATAGACGCCGAACATGAAGAGCATGAATATGGTGAAGAAGCCTGGCCCTGCATTCGAGTAAAAGTCATCCACATTCCTCTTGAAAACCGCTATTCTTGGTATGGCAAGAAAGATTGCATAAACAAAAAGGCTGATTGCAGGTATTAAGAAAACTGCAATTTCCCGAGAGGAATAATCATCAATCTCACCTTGCGCATTCCAGTGAGTAGGTACTTCTGCAGGCAGCTGCGGGTAGAGGTATATTCCAAGAAGGAACATCAGAACCACTATTGCAAGCGGGTAGTACATGCGCGAGTTCATCTGCTCACCGCATCAGGTTCGAATCAAGCTTATAATAATCTAATGTTCGTAAAGAGATGCAGAAGTTTTTGAGGGTTAGCTATGAAAATAATGCATGCCTTTGGGACTCGCGCATGTTCAATAAAAATGGCTCCGCTTGTGCGCGAAAGCATGAAGAGAGGTCATGAAACCCTGATTTTATATTCAGGCCAGCACTATTCACCCCACCTTTACGAAAACCTATTCGATGATTTGGAGCTTCCAAGGCCCAATTATGATTTGAAGGCAAGAGGCAGGACAATTGAGATGGGTGCGCGGATGCTAAGCGAAGCGGGCAAGGTGCTGAAGAAGGATAAGCCTGACATCGTGCTTACGCACGGGGATACTTTTACCTCGCTGTTCATTTCGCTTGCAGGCGCGCTTTCGCTAGTGCCCGTGGGCCATGTAGAGGCTGGCCTGCGCACAAACTCCTGGGAGCCCTACCCCGAGCAAATTTGCACCCGTACGGATGATGCATGCTCCTCGCTCTTCTTTGCAGCCACCAAAAAGAACGAGGCGGATTTGATAAGCGAGGGGCAGCCAAAGGACAGGATTTTCGTGGTTGGCAATACGGTTGTGGATGCCGCTTTGCAGCATGCAGAGCTTGCAAAGAAAAAGAGCACAATAATGACGGAGCTGAAGCTTGAGGGAGAGAAGAACCTGATTTTCTGGTCCGTGCACAGGAAGGAAAACTTGCTGCACGAGCACAGGATGAAGGGAATTTTCGACTCCCTGCTCGAACTCAAGGATTACAAAATTGTATGCTCTGTTCTTCCAAGCACGCAGCAGGCAGCTGAAAAATACGGCTATGCTGAAAAGCTTGCCAAGGCACCCAATCTGCTCTGGATTCCCTGCCTTCCAAAATATACGGATGCAATACGCATAATGCTTGACAGCAAGCTAATTTTGACGGACAGCGGCGGCCTGCAGGAAGAAGCATCCTCGCTCAACATACCCTGCCTAACCATACGCTATGTGACTGACAGGCCCGAGAGCGTGCGTGTTGGTGCGAACAAGTGCGTTGGCACTGAGGCTGAAAGCATTGTAAAGTGGACCGGGAAGGTAATGGAGGATGAGGCATTTGCACAGAAAATGAGGGACGCGCCCAATCCGTACGGGGATGGAAAGACCTCTGAGAGAATCATTGACATAATTGAGCGTTTTGAAGGTAAGCTGGAGCGATGGGAGACTAAGGTGGTGGAATGAAAGCGGTCTTGCTGGCAGGCGGCTATGCAACGCGCCTGTGGCCCCTCACCAAGGACACGCCAAAGGCCCTGCTCGAGGTGGGGGAGAAAACACTGCTTGAGCACATACTTCACCAATTGGAACAGGTTCAGAAAATAAAACAGATTTACATAACTACCAATGAAAAGTTCGAGCCAGATTTCAGAAAATTTTTGAAAGAATGGAAGGGCAGGCAGAAGATCGAGCTGATAATTGAAAAGGGCTTCAGCGAGGAGAAGAAAAAGGGCTCGGTTGGCGCATTGCTTCACATGCATGAGAAGGGACTACTGGATGAGCGCATGCTCATAATGGCCGCAGACAATTTATTCGGTTCGAAGATAGTTGAAGTTTTGAACGAGCTTGCAGAAAGCAAGGAGAATTCTTTTGTACTAGTTAATATTGAACGCAGGGAGGATGCAAAGCATTATGGGGTGTGCGAGCTTGATGAAAATTCGTGCGTGATTGCACTTGAGGAAAAGCCCGAGCAGCCCAAGAGCACCTTGGTATCAACAGGCTGCTACGCACTGAATAAAGCCGTGCTGGACCAGCTTCCCACCTACTGCGAGGGCGAGCATGAAGTGGACAGGATGGGGGATTTCATAAGATGGCTTATCAAAAAAACCGAGCTTAAGGGCATAGTTTTCAAGGGAAAGTGGTTTGACATAGGCACCCATGACCAGCTTGAGCGGGCAAGAGAGGAGCATGAAGCCTAATCCTGTTCGCTCAACTTCTTGCACACCTGCTTAAACCTCTTCAAAAAGTGCTTCCAGGAGAACTCCTTCTTAACACGCTTCCTCCCATCCTTTCCCATCTCCTCGGTCAGCTCGGGCCGGTCAGCCAAGTATGCCATCCTGCCTGCAAGCTCATCAACTGAATTCACCAAATAGCCATTCTTGCCCCGCTCCACAATTTCACGAGGCCCCCCTTCATTCCACGCCAGCACAGGCTTGCGCGAGGCAAAGCCTTCAAGCGGAACTATTCCAAAATCTTCGTGCACTGGCGTATAGACAACTGCATAGCATTTTGCGTATAATTTGTGAATTTCCTTTACTGACAAGTTGAGCTCGAGCTCAACATCTGGCATGCGGGCAATCTTTTCCTTGAGTTTTTCATAATAGGCAACATGATGGGCAATGCCTGAGTGCAATGCACCTGCAAGCACGAGCTTCCACCTCCCCTCCTTAGGCCTCCTCTGCTTGAATTTTCTGAACGCATCCACAGCAAGCTCAAACCTCTTCTCAGGCACTATGCGCGAAGGGTAAAAGAAGTAGGGCCCGTAGTCATCGCACTCAAAATCATCATAATCAACAGCAGGGTGCAGCACCTCGCTCTCCCTGCCCAAATATTTTTTTATCCGCTCCTGCGTAGTCCTGCTGTTTGCAAATATGTGCTCAATCTGCGGAACGGTTTTGAACTCGTAGTGCTTGTACGCCTGCACAAATGACCAGTACAGCATGCGCTCAAGAGGGTTGCGCCTTGCCTGCCTCCATCTGTAGAGCACAAAGGCCTCGCGGTTTGGAGAGTGGCAGTACCAGATCATGCGCGGATTGCGCCTCCGCGCCCACTCGCTCGGAGTGCCCTGCGCATTCACCACATCATAATCATCAAGCTTCAGATTCCAGAACTGCCTTCCAGCTATTGCTGCATCACGCGCGCGCTTTGGCAGAATCCGGGGAATGTACTTTAGCGCACCCTTGGGCAGAACCTCGACATCAAGCTCCTCAAACTCCTTGTAGGTTTTCTCAGGCACGTAGTCTGAGCAGTAGATTTTGGCATCGAATTTCTCAGCTATCTTCAGCACTACCTTCTCAGCCCCTCCATGGGTGTGTAGAAATGGGTGAACTATTGCCAGCCTCACCTAACCAACTCGAAAGATTATTAAACAAAGGCGCAATTTATAAGGTGATGGGCATGACCGCAAACTCTAGAAAGGGCCAGACGACCATTGAGTACTTGCTCCTGATCTCTGTGGTGGTGCTAATCTTTGTAGGCGTTCTGGTTACGGTTAACGAACTGCGCAAGCAGGCAGAGCAGCCTGTAAATGTGAGCGGAGAGGAGCAGACACCAACGGAAGCAATAGGCAATCAGCTCAATGATTTGAGGAATGTTGGGGGAGGGGGCTCTACAACACCCACCCTGCATCTTTCCATAAGCATGGAGCCTCAGCTGCCTTGTGCTTTTGAACCCATCACCGTAACCGTTACCAATGAGAACGGACCAGTTGCCGATGCTGCTGTAACCATAAGCGAGGGAACAACAGTCATAGATACCAAATCAACTGCAAGCGATGGCGTGGTAATCTTTTCACCGCAGGCAATGAGCTCCTACACCCTCAATGCTGAGAAAACCGGCAACGAGCCCGCATCCCTGCAGTTCACGGTTGCGTGCTGAATTGGGCGATCGGATGAGAAATGCGCGAAAAGGCCAAGTGGCAATTGAATTCATGCTGATCATAGCAATCAGCGCACTCATCTTTCTAATAGCACTCCTCACTTTCCAGCAGGGGGTTGGTGGCATTAAGAGCGCCTCGGGTGCAACCAGGTTCGTGAATTCACTTGAAACGCTTTTCGATACTGCGGACTCGCTTCAGCCAGGCTCCCAAAGGTATGTGCACCTGAGCATACCTCCTGGGCTTGAGAATTTCCAGCAGGTCGGGGTTGGAGGCGGGTGGTATGCTATCTCATTTGAATTCAGCGGGCAGAGCTGGACCAGAACCGTGCCTTACAAGCTCTCCTTCATTCCACCGAATATATGGAGCAGTCCGGGCGAGCACACTGCCCTCATCTATTCCGAAGAGCCCGGCGATGTCGTGGTGCAGGTTTTATCATGAGAAGCATTATGAGAAAGGCCCAGGTGGGCATGGAATTCTCAATGACAGTGGCAGCCGCAGTAATCGTATTCGCCTCCCTTCTCTACGTAGCAGGAGGGGTGAAGGAAACTTTGCAGGACAGCAGCTCGCGCATAGGCGCAGTTTCCATGGGCCAGCGCACAGTTATGGCTATTGATGCAATGCAGAGGGATGCCTGCGGCTTTGAGTGCTCAACCACCATAGTTCTCCCAAACAGAATAATTTCAATGGGCCGCTCCCTTGACTACGACATTTCACTTTCAGGCACCAAGGTGGTCGTTGATTACGGGGAGGGAAGCGCTTCAGTTGAAGCAGGCAGATCGCTTGAGCCTTTGTACTTGGAGGTTGAGGAAATTTCGCATTCAAAGGTGGTTAAAATAAGCACGGTGAGAGTATGAGGGGCCTGTTCACATTCGAGGACTTCATAGTTGCGCTTATAATCCTGGCACTTTCCACCGCGCTGATAGTTTCGAACCTTTTTATATTTGACCACCGAACTGTGGAGCAGATGCTGAGCGTGCGCAACTCGTGGAACGCGGACAGCACCGCGGATATGATAGCAAAGAAATATATTACGGGTGCGGGGGAGCTTGACATTAAGATGCTTGAAAGAAGGCCCTTGCCAGAGCGCGTTGAAATTCGCGTAGGTGCCCTGCGTTATGGGGATGAGGCGCCCTCTGCAGGGGAGGTTTATTCAAGCAATAGGCTGGTATTTGTAAACGGCAGGGCTGAACTGCTCGTTGTGAAAACGTGGTGATTGGTTTGGTAGCTAGAAGAGGACAAACGACCATTGAGTTCATGCTTCTGTTGAGCGTAGTGGTGCTTCTAATACTGGCAGCAGTTACTACTGTCAACGACATAACCAAGGTTCAGCAGAATGCTACGGAGGCGGTGCGCTCAGGAGTTGAGAATGCATCCCTTGCCCTGCTTCAACAATTTTCAGAGCAACGGGTCGGCCTTCAGCTGACCAATATTACGGAAGTCGATCCTAATTTGGTACGGCTTGAGGTTTCAAAGAGCGACACGTATTTTGCAAACCAGCCCTCAGTTATTCAGGTCGTTTTATGGAATGATTATGCGGGCGTGATGCAGGTGCCTGAAGTAAGGGCCATGATTGAAGGGCCCCAGGGCGAGGAGGTTGCAGTCTCACCAAGTTCCGAATTCAACGTAACCGTAACCCTTGCCCGCTCTATCACCACCACATTCATTCCCCCGCAGGTTGGCGAGTACAACATAACCGTAACTGCCTATAATGATCAGGGGCAGATTCTGAGGCAGAAAAAGGTAGCCTTCTCAGTGGTTGGAGGAGGGGTTGGAGGCGCAACCTTTGCACTCGAGCGCAGAATAGTTGCACCGCGCAACTCGCACTTCGTTGAAGAGCTCCAGCTTCCAAATGCAACCATAAGGTCTGCTACACTTGAACTCTACGATATGCACACCTATGTTTACAGCAATGTGACTGGCTATGCCTATGACTGGGTGTTTAAGAAGAGCATAACCATAACTGGCACGAGCACAGCAGCGGCCCTCACATCATTCCATGACACCAACTCGCCGCTTGAAGTATATGTGCCTGAGGAGGCATTCATAACTTCTGCTGAACTAGACATTGCAAATGCGCGCGTATGGCTCGGGGGCGAGGAGCTCATAACAACACCCACTGAAACCGAACTTATGCGCATAGTTCATCCAGGGGTGAATGTACTGAATGTGCAAACATCTGCAACCACTGGCGGGTGCACTGGCGGAACGAGCTGCAACCTTGAAAGCCTGGGCGAAGCCACCCTTAGAATTTCCTATTATGCACCGGATACGCATACTGCAACTGCTGATCAGACTATGTACAGCATAAAGGCGAATGATCAGAACATTACGCTTGGAACTGCAATGGACCTTTCGCCCTACCTAGGGCCCGGAGCAAACACAATCAACTTCACCTACTTGAACGGAACATTCACCTACAGGCTGCGCGTGGTGACTGGCTGATGCCACTCAAAGCTCAAGCACTCACCCTGGAAGCCGTGCTGGCGCTTTTCCTTTCAATTCTATTCATCTATCTGCTTCTGGGTACTGGGAGCGTTAGTGAATGGGATATGCGGCTTGAGCGGGGGGGCTATGATTTCGTGAATGCACTCTATATGGATAAAGAGATTTACAGTGCACTTGTGGAGGGTGCGGAACGCGGCGCATATAGCGGAGCTGAGCTTTCGCTTGTGAATCAAAAGCTTTCAACCTATGTTGATCTTCTTGATTTGGGAAGGGTTGATGTGGTGGTTGAGGGTGCGGGAAGCTTTTCAGCGGTGAATGAAAAGGCCCCCGAGCCTTTGAACAAGGAGAGCTTTTACGCACTCCTCCCCCTGCGCAATGGGGAGGACAACAGGCTGGTGGAAGTAGTTGTATGGGTGTAGCATATGAGGGCAATGGCTGGAATGTTTATCATAATTGTAGTTCTGCTGGGCATGATAGCATGGGTGTTCCAGAATGATATGCGCGAATCGCATCTGGTAATCAAGGAATCTCAGATTAATGAAGTGAGGAGCAATAGGCTTGCAATTCTGCGCAATGTTATTGAACGAACCTATGAGGATGTGGAGCCCAAGCACCGTGCTGCATGGGAGAATTCAATCGAGGATAAGCTCGGGCCTCTTTATGGAGTTGAGGTGGTTGTAGACCAGAACTCAATCCCCCCAACCGCAGTTCTTGAAGATAGAACCTATGGTCTGGTTTCAGAATTCTACTTGCCTACTGGCCAATCCTAGCCTATAAGCACCGTCTGCAGCACGGTCATTGAGATTATGAGAACCGCAACTGCAACCCCGAGCATGAGCGGAAGGAAGCGAACGATTCCCTTGCGCACCGAGTTGTACCGCACCTGGCCTATGTAAATTGCATCTATGATTACAGCCACCACTAGGTAGAATACCAGAGTGAAGAAAAGCAAGCCCTTGTCATTTGCCGAATAAAGCTGCGCGCCGAGCAGGGTTTCTAAAATTGTAATTATAGTTACGCCCACACCTGCAAACAATGGGTAGAAGAGGGCGGAGGATGCGAAAACCATCCAAACTGAAAGGCCCGTACGGCTGTTCTTGTCATCCCTTGCCTCAATGTTCTGCTGTATATCGCTGGTAAGCATGTTCAGCGTTTTAGCTATGTCCACTCCGCTCTCCATTGCAAATGAAATTATGTCAAAGGTGCGGGTTATGTGTCTGTTTTCAAAGCCCTTCAGCCTGTAGAATGCCTGCTCAACGTCTGCAGTTGCCTCGTAGATGCGCATTGCATCAACCAGCTCCTTTGTAAGCGGGCCGTAGTCAACGTGCGCGCTCATAAGCAGGGCCTCCCGCATGTTCCTTCTGCTTGCATAGGTTGAAACCAGGTGGGAGAGGAAGAGCGGGAGCGCGCGCTCAATGGCCTCAATCTTGGCATGGGCCCGCGATTGCGGCAGGGTTGTTACGGCATAGCCTGCAAAGAAGCCCACTACAGGCGAGGCTGCAAATGCGTAGAGCATGCTTCCGCTCAGAAAGTAGACCAGAACTGCTGAAAGCAGCACGCCTGCAAGCCCTGCCCTTATTGCAGTACGCGCCCAGTAGTCAGGCCCCTTGGGCCCGCCTATAATTTCACAGTCATAGGCAAGCCTCTTTACCAGGTACTCGTGCAGCTGCGCATACTGCTTGAGCTTGAATTTGGATTTGGCTTCAGCCATCTATACACCTGGGGAGGCTTTTATGAGCCTAACTGTAAGCATGTACTTCACAAGCGGGAATGCAATCACGTAGATTGGCAGAATGTAGATTACGGGCACGCGAATTGAGGAAATCACAGAGCCCTGCGAAATCATGAATACGAGAAGGCCTGGAATCACTCCAGTGACTATGATCATAAAGGTTGAGAGCCTGATTGCTTCATTTGCATAAAGCGAAATTTCATTCTTCTGAGTAAAGCCAAGCTCGTCTATATAAGCCCTGAGCGCACCCTCAATATTCGCACCGCTTGCAGTCGCATAGCTCATAGTTGCGACGAAGCGCTGGAACTGCAATGATTTGGTGCGCTCTGATACGATTCTGAATGCCTCATCAACATCCTCCCCGCCCTTTATGAGAACCACGCTCTCCTTGAACAGCTCGCTCACCATGCCATAATCAGAATTGGCTATTGATTCAATTGCGGTTGCAAGGGGAAGGCCTGCACTCAGCTCGCTGAGCATATGCCTCAATGCATCCAGAAGGTTTACGTCAACCTCGCGTATGCGCTTCTGCACTGTGAACATTATGTAGTGGTGGGCAACCATCGGCGAAACTATGGTGACTGCAAGCGCTAGCAGGAATGCGGTAAGGGTTGCGAAGTTGAATGCTACTGAGAGTATGAGGAAGAAGAATGACGAGATTACGAATGCACTGAGTGCTGCACCCAGTATCAACGAGAAGTACTCGTACGGGCCTATGGTGAACATGCTCTTCAACAGCAAATCTCCCATCTGCCTCTGAATTTTCAGTATGTACTTGCGCACATACCTTGGCGTGAGCACTGCAACCAGGAGCGAGATTACTGGAATTACGAAAACCGGAATGCCTAATGAAACTGAAAGGGCGAGGAAGAAGAAAATTGAGATTATGAATGCGCCTGCAGCTGCTCCGAGCTCCATGGCATGGTTTGCTTCAAGCTTTCTGTTTTTGAAGAAGCCTGCCCACCATCGTGCAAAGCCCTCTATTCTACCTTTAGATCCCGAAGCCACCTGAGAACCCCCTCACTTTTTCTTCCCACCTTTCTTCAAACTCGCCACAAATGCATCGCGCTGGTCAGCAGGAGTATTGGAATAGTCGTAGATTATCTTTCCCATCTCCTCAAATGAGGTCTTGTCATTCTGAACAAGGTAGGAGAGGATTTCAGTTCTCCTGTCCAGCTCCTCGTAAACCTGCTTCTCGCTCAACCCGAACCTGTCACCAAACCGCTGCATAAGCACGGAATCCGCATCATTGTCAACGAATGATTTTGAGCGGTCATTGAATTCGTAAAGCGTGTTCAAATACGCAGCCTCCTCCCCCTCCTGCCACACCTTACCATAAAGGCTTGAGGGCAGATTCTTTGATTTGAGCGCACTCTCAATCTTGTCAGGCAGCTGCCCGCGCGAGCGCCATAGAATTTCAGAGCACTGCATAATTCTCCTCTTCTTGTCAACATCCGTTCCCAGAGTCAGAACCAGATCGAGCATTGTAATCATGTTCGTGGGTACTGACATTGGCGGGTTGCTGATTCTCTTTATAACAGCCGTACCCATCTCCTGCGAGTGAAGGGTGGTCATGAAAGGTATGCCCCAGTTGGCGCCTGAGAAGAGCTCCACAGCCTCCTCCCCCCTAGTCTCGCCAACCACCAGCCGGTCAGGCCTCATTCTCAATGCATTTGTAATCTGGTCCAATACAGTGCGAAGCATGCTCACCTCAATTCCGCGCTTCAAAGCCTCCTCCTTCTTCTCCTTGTAAACCCCTATGAGCGGAATCCAGTTTATGAACTTGTCGTAGAAGCGCAGCTCATTGATTTCCTCCTCAATGCTCACAACCCTTTCCCCGCGCGGAATGAATACGAGGAGCGAGCTGAGCATGCTGGTCTTGCCAGTAGCGGGCGCGCCAGTAACCACTATCTGCGCATTCTGCAGCTCTACAATCATCCACAAGAATGCTCCAATCTCAGGCGTTGCGGTTCCAAATTTGATCATCTTTGCAAAGGTCCATGGGTCTGTGCCAAGCAAGCGAATGTTTGCAGTTGCACCTGTTAGTGAAGCTGGGTAAATTTGTGCGTGCAGCCTTGAACCATCTGGTAGCTGTGCATCCACTACCGGGTGCATGGGGTCGAGCTGCTTGCCCAAAGGCCTCAAAATTGCATTCATTATTCTTCTGAACGAGCGCTCGTTTGCAAACCTCAAATTGGTAACGCACCTTCCATGCTTTCTGTGGTAAACGTAAATCTCACGTATTGGATGATCTACCTCGATTTCCTCCAAATTGTCCCTATCGTTAATCCATAAGTACTCAATTGGGCCAAAGCCAACTGTATCAGTTGCAATCACTTCAGAAATTATATTCTTCTTCTGCGCAGGCAGCTGCGGGTAGATCAGATTGCACATCTCAAGCGCAATCTCCTTAGCCTTGCTCAGAACTGCGGAACGCGTTTCAATGTCAAATTTTTCAGGATGAAGCTGCTCCACGTATTTCTCAGCAATCCGTGCAGTAGTGTAGTGCTTCACAACCTCGGCAGCCTGCCAGTCCTCCGGTATCATTTTAGGGAACAGTATGTAGTAGGTTCTTCCAACATCCTCTATATTGTAAATGGAAACCCTTCCATATTTGTCAAGCTCTTTGCTCTGCTTGTTGGGCGGAAGCTCAAGCGCGCGGAATGAGATGCTGGAAGGCGAGCCCATGCTGGAAAGTGCAGTCTCCTTGTAGATTACGGTGGGCACGCTCTTTCCATCACCCACATACCTCACATCTTCAACATTGCCCGGGGAATTTTGGTCTGCCGTCTGATCACCTGCTAGGTATTAAGGCGGAAGGTTTATAAGAAAATTGGAGTTGAAGAGCCGGAATGCAGGCCGTCTATTCCGAAGGCTGTTTAGTCCTTTTTGACTCCTCTCGATTCTTTTGAATAATAGCTATTAGTG